>CAZFDO010000184.1:0-3386 GCA_964517965.1 uncultured Clostridia bacterium | reverse complement strand
TATCAGTTCCACTACCGGGTAGCGCCAGGAGATAGAAGCCTTGCAGGAACGGCATTTTCCCTGCAGGATAACAAAGCTCAAAATTGGGATATTAAAATACCAAGGTATCGGGTTATTACATGCAGGACAATGGGAAGCAGGAAAGACAATTGATTCATTACGGGGAAAACGATATATGCAGACATTGGCAAAACTGCCAAAAAGCAAGCCAAATAAAAATACAATAACCGCTTCGACGATAATAACATTCTCCTTTTGGAATAAATGGGTTGGGGTAAACCCCAACCCATTTATATTAAGTACGAATATTACATATCAGTTTACCAGCTACTAATTACTACACCTTTAGAATCAAGATTACCGCAATTCACCACAACTTTGGCTGCAGATGTGGATTCAGGCGCATTAGCCATATAAATCCATCCACCAGTCTGAGCACCGGTAGCTCCCATAGCCGCTGTTTGTATATCAAGCGACGTAACCAGGCCGTTAGCCCTGTGCGCAGCATTGGTACATTCCTCCGTCACACCCGGTAAAGCATCTAAATAGTTATCAGAGTTTGTTCCAATAAATGGAGCGACTCTTAATCCGGTTACTAATGAATCGACAGCTACTGCTCCGCGCGCCGGGAAGATACCTTCCAGATCGCTATAATAAATATTGAGTGCAGAACGGACGGCGCCCAGATTGCCTTTGGTAGCGCCTTCTTTGGACCTTCTAATAAAGTTCATATAACGCGGAATAGCTATACCAGCCAAAATACCGATAATGGCTACCACGATCATTAATTCTACCAAGGTAAACCCTTTTTTGCTTCTTAAGAATTTCATCATGATTTTTCACCCCCTCCCGATTTTAAATATAATACTTTTACCTATATAAACTTAACATAGTTCACTCTTGATGTCAAGATAATTTTTATTCCTATATTATCACGAACCTCTGCTCACGACTTCGCCCAATTCGAAGATAGGCATGAACATGGCAATGACCATGGCTCCAATCACTATACCCATAACCACGATAATGATCGGCTCGATCATACTGGTCAGGCCGCTGACCGCGACATCTACTTCCTGATCATAAAAATCGGCTATTTTATTCAACATATTATCCAAGGCGCCAGTCTCTTCCCCGACTGCGATCATCTGGATCACCATAGGAGGGAATACTCCGCTTGCTTTCAACGGGGTAGCGATCCTTTCTCCTTCACGGATAGTTTCTCTGGCATTCATGACCGCATCTTCCACTATTTTATTACCTGAAGTTGTCCCGGTTGTACCAATGGCATCCAGGATAGGCACACCGCTTTTTACCAGGGTACCCAGGGTACGCGAAAATTTGGCGATAGCCACTTTACGGATAAGGGTCCCGAAAACAGGCACTTTGAGCAGAAAACCGTCCCAGACCCTGCTCCCCTTTTCTGTTTTAATATATTGCCGCAGCGCAAAGACAAGCACTATTGTGCCAACTATCAGGAACATAATATATTTTCTCAATATTTCACTGATACTGATCAGTACCTGCGTCGGCAATGGCAACTCACCGCCAAAAGCAGTAAATACCTGCTTAAAAGTCGGGATAACCACTACCAACATGAAAATTGTGATAGAAAATGCTACGAAACTAACGATCGCCGGATAGACCATGGCGCTCTTGACCTTACCCATCAACCGGGCCGTGGATTCCAGGTACGCCGACAAACGTTCCAGGATAATATCCAGCACGCCGCCGGTTTCACCACTGCGGATCATGCCGACATATAACTGATCGAACACCGTAGGATATTTGGCCATAGAATCAGCAATAGAAAGCCCGCCTTCGATATCAGTCTTTACATCGGCAATCACTTGTTTAAATACCTTATTATCTATCTGCTCCACCAGGATGTTCAAGCCCTGGACGATAGGCACCCCTGCGCTCACCAGGGTGGAAAGCTGCCGGCTGAACAAGACCAGATGTTTGGTCTTAACCTTTTTCCCTTTTTCCTTTTTCATAAAAGGAAGCGCGTCGATGAGAACGCTAAAAATGTTTTTCTTCTCCTCCTCGATCGAGAGGATGACAAATTTCTGACTTCTGAGTTTATCTGCCACATCTTTCTGGATCTTCGCTTCTATAACCCCGGACATTTCCCCGCCTTGCGGGGCCCGAACTTTATACACAAATTTAGGCATTTATACGCCTCCTATAAAAATTTCAAATGTTCCTTCTTCTATTTGAATGTCTCTTTGCACAAACGCTGGAGATCTTCGGCATCCAGCGTATGTACCATTGCTTCGGCATAGGTAATAACATGCTTGGAATAAAGTTCATATAAACCATAGTTCATCGTCTGCATGCCGTACTTTCCTCCGGTCTGCATGGCCAGCGGGATTTGCTGGGTTTTCTGCTCCCTGATCAGGTTCCTGATAGCGGGAGTGACCACTAATACTTCCGAGCACATTACCCGGCCGGAACCACTGGCTTTGGGAATAAGCTGTTGGCATATCACGCCTTGCAATACAAACGATAGCTGAGCCCTGATCTGGGTCTGCTGAAATGGCGGGAATACGTCAATAATCCGGTTGATCGATTGGGGTGCATCAGTTGTATGCAGGGTGGCAAATACCAAATGGCCGGTTTCCGCTATGGTCAGGGCGGCGGCAATAGTTTCCAGGTCACGCATTTCGCCGACCAGGATAACATCCGGATCCTGGCGCAAGACATACTTCAGCGCCTGGGTAAAGGAAGTAGTATCATTGCCTACTTCGCGCTGATTTACTATACAATTTTTATGGGTATGGACATACTCGATGGGGTCTTCAATAGTTACTATATGGCTATGACGGTTTTCATTAATATAATCAATAATGGAAGCTAAGGTGGTGGTTTTACCGCTGCCGGTCGGGCCGGTGATCAAGACCAACCCCTTTGGTAATTTCACAAAATCTTCGGCTACTTGCGGCAGCCGCAATTCTTCAAAAGAGCATATATTGTTAGGGATAGCACGCAGCGCCGCTCCGATATGCCCCCGTTGCCGAAAAACATTCATTCTTATCCGGCCTACGTCTTTGACGCCGATCGACAGGTCGAGCTCATTAAATTTTTCAAATTTTTCTTTCTGGTTATCACTGAGGATGCTGTAAATTAACCGCTGGGCCAGATCAGGGTTAAGATCTTCAAATTCCAGCTTGATCAACTCGCCGTCAATTCTCAGCTGCGGCGGGCTGCCGACGGTAAGATGTAAATCGCTGGCACCCCTTTGGTACATTAAGCGTAACAGTTCATCCATCGTGATCATCTAAATAATCTCCTCAAATAAGTCGCTGGTTTCTGCCTGCCCGCCGACGTTTTAGTGGCGGGGTGGCTGGTTTTTGGTTTTTTGTTACTATGGACTAGAAAATAGC
>CAZFDO010000183.1:2694-3390 GCA_964517965.1 uncultured Clostridia bacterium | reverse complement strand
AAATATATTACTCATATTACCGATTGAGCGAAGATTTGGATTTTTCAATGAAACTGCCTGACGGAGAGATAACACGAACCACACGCAGTAATTTAATTAAACCTATCAAAGAAAGGATTAGGGAATTCGCGAAAGACCGGGGAATGACTATTGCTGGCATTGATAAAGCAGGACGCAATGTATCAAAACAATATATTTTCCAGATAGAGTATGGTTCAGTAGTCATAGATAAAACGCAAGCCATAAAGCTTGAGGTTGGGGTAAGGGTCAATCCTCTTCTGCCGGTTTCAAAAAAGAGCGTCAAGCATACTTTTTTACATCCATTCACTAAAGAGCCTCTTTTTGCCGTGGGAACAGTTAATTGTTTTGCGCTCAAAGAGCTTGTCGCGGAGAAATTAAGAGCCGCGGCAACGCGACTTGCAATAGCACCCAGAGATTTTTATGACCTCGGATATCTGATAAAGATTGGGTTCAATTTCCATGACCAGGAGTTTTGGCAATTATTTAGGAAGAAATTGGCCGAAGACGGATTTGATAATGACTTGAAGAAGTACAGGTATAATTTAGGCCGTTCCGGTAAAGAAATCAACGATATGAGCGCTCGTATTGAAGCAGAGCTTTTGGATGTTTTAACGCTGGCAGAGAAAAAGGCGTTTAATCTATCGAGTACGCTAAAAAATCTTAATACTGTGTTGA
>CAZFDO010000183.1:0-2684 GCA_964517965.1 uncultured Clostridia bacterium | reverse complement strand
GAAGACTCAGAACTCAGGAACCTTCATAAAAGTATAAAAGAATGATAAAAGAAGATAGCTATTAAAGAAAAACAATGGGGCCTGTCCTTGAAATGAGAAATAATGAGCACAGGGCTTATTTTACCAAATAGTTAACAGAGGAAACTTAAAAATGAAGATTATATTAAATGGGAAAGAAACAGATATTACAGCTGATATTACAATAGAAAATCTTATTGCCAGCAGGAAAAACAATCCTGCGACTGTGGTGGTGGAGTTAAACAGAAATATAATTGAGCCTGAAAAGTGGGGCGGCTTTATAATTTCAGAAAAAGACGAGATTGAGGTATTAACTTTTATGGGTGGGGGCGCAAGTGGAAGATCAATTTAAAATTGGCGGGCAATTAATAAACAGTCGGTTCTTGCTGGGAACAGGGAAATTCTCGTCGTATCCAATAATGAGAGATTCGCTGGAAAGCTCACAAGCGCATATTGTAACCGTAGCTTTGAGAAGAGTAGATCCGGGTCAAAAGAATGACAATATACTCGATTATATACCGAAAAACTGCATTATTATGACTAATACATCAGGGGCTAGGAACGCGGAAGAAGCGATACGGATTGCCCGTCTGGCCAGAAAAATGGGCTGTGGTAATTGGATAAAAATAGAAGTAATACCGGATACTAAATATCTCCTGCCGGATAATGCTGAAACCATCAAGGCTACTGAGGCACTGGCCAAGGAAGGGTTTCTGGTGATGCCTTATATGAACCCGGATTTGATGGATGCCAGGCGTTTAGTTAATGCTGGTGCAGTGTCGGTAATGCCACTTGGCGCTCCAATAGGCACAAATAAAGGCCTCAAAACACAGGAAATTATAAGAATACTAATTGCAGAAATAGATATCCCGGTTATAGTTGATGCCGGGCTGGGGAAACCGTCACATGCGGCAGAGGCTATGGAGTTGGGAGCAGATGCAGTGCTGGTAAATACAGCGGTTGCTGTAGCGGTGGACCCGGTTATGATGTCTAAGGCATTTTCGCAGGCTGTCGCTGCAGGAAGATTGGCATATCTTGCCGGTCCCGACGCGATTAAAGAAGAGGCTGCCGCGTCTTCACCCTTAACCGGATTTTTACGATGAGTTTTTATGAGGAATATAAAAAATATAAAGAGATAGACATCAATGATATTTTTGCCAGAGTAACAAAAAATGATGTCTTAAGGGCCATAGACAAAGAATCCTTAAATATTAATGATTTTGCCGCGCTTTTATCCGTGCCAGCAAGTGATTTGATAGAACTTATGGCGCAAAAAGCAAATGAAGTGACACAGCGTAAGTTTGGAAAAGTAGTCTATCTTTACGCGCCGCTTTACTTAAGCAGTCACTGTGAAAATGAGTGTGTGTATTGCGGATTCAGATACAGCAGGGTAATGGAAAGGAAAACATTGCTGCCGGCGGAGATAGAAAAAGAAGCTGAAGTTATCAGTAAAACAGGGATCAGGCATATACTGATACTGACTGGAGAGTCAAGAAAAAATACCCCCCTGGCATATATAGTTGAAAGTATTAAAATATTGTCAAAATATTTTAGTACAATCTCCATTGAAATATACCCACTGGCAGAGCAGGAGTATAAAGAACTTGTAGCTATCGGCGTTGACGGCCTGGTATTGTACCAGGAAACTTATAATGAGGAGTTGTATAAAAAGTATCATGTTCGAGGCTTAAAACGTGATTTTGCATACAGGATCTTATCGCCGGAAAGAGCCGGCAGCGCAAAAATGAGGACAATTAGTATCGGCGCGCTGTTAGGGCTGGCTGAGGGAAGAAAAGAAATATTATTTACCGGGTTGCATGCCGCGTACCTGCTGCGTAAATATCCGGAAACTGAGATCAGTGTTTCCTTCCCGCGTATTAAAGCGCAAGGCGGAACATTTACGGCGCCTTATAATATTACCGATAAAGAGCTTGTCCGGTTTATTCTGGCAATACGTCTGTTTCTTCCTGCTGCCGGTATAAATATTTCTACCAGAGAGTCTAGCCAACTAAGAAGCGATCTTATCGGCCTTGGTCTAACCAGAATGTCAGCAGGGTCAATTACGGTTGTAGGCGGATACGCGAATAAACAGCAGACCGACGGCCAGTTCATAATTTCTGATAGAAATAGTGTTGAGGAAACCAAGAAGATGATTATTTCAAAAGGGTATCAACCGGTGATGAAGGATTGGCAAGCGCTATGATAAAGCGGGACATAATTAAAGGGCTATATTGTATAATCACGGAAGAATATTGTTTAGGCAGAAAAGCTGCTACTGTTGCCCTTGATATGATTAAAGCCGGGGTTAACATAATCCAGTATCGGGAAAAATGCAAAAGCAAAAAAGATAGATATCAGGATTGCCTGGAATTAAGAAAATTGATAAAAAAATATGGAGTCACATTTATTGTAAACGATGATGTGGATATTGCGCTGGCAGTGGGGGCTGATGGTGTGCATCTAGGGCAGGATGATCTGCCAGTAAAAGCGGCGCGCGCAATAGCTCCTAAAGAGTTTATTATCGGATTATCAACTCATTCTCCTGCTCAAGCTCGACAGGCTGTAAAACAGGGTGTAGATTATATAGGGGTAGGCCCGATTTATCCTACAAAGACAAAAAAGGATGTTTGCCAGGCGGTAGGAATTCCCTATCTGGATTATGTGGT
>CAZFDO010000182.1:0-3410 GCA_964517965.1 uncultured Clostridia bacterium | reverse complement strand
GCTTCCGGCACTTTGAACCAGCATTCGCCGGTGATCATGGTAGCGGCCAGGTCAGTACTGCCGACTCCGGTTGAAAAAGCGCCCATAGCGCCATAGGTGCAGGTATGTGAATCTGCGCCAATAATGACTTCGCCAGGCAGGACAATGCCCTGCTCCGGCAGGAGCGCATGCTCTACGCCCATTTCACCAACCTCAAAATAATATTTTAGTTTTTGTTCTTTGGCAAACTCGCGCAGGATCTTCACCTGCTCGGCTGATTTAATATCTTTGCAAGGGGTAAAGTGATCCGGGACCAGCACTACTTTGTCTTTATCAAAGACCCTTTTTGCTCCTGCTTTTTTAAATTCACTGATCGCAATAGGCGCAGTGATGTCATTGCCGAGGGCAATATCCACCTTGGCCTGTATCAGCTCACCGGCATGCACTTCCTTCTTGTCGCAATGCGCTGCCAGTATTTTTTCCGTTATCGTCATTCCCATTTTGCAAACTCCTTTGCAAGATGATTACACAGATTTCAGAAAATGATTACACAGATTAAAACGCTCTAATCGGTGGAATCTCTTTAGTAATCAGTGTAATCTATTTAAAGTTTTAGTTTACTTACTTTTAACTGCTTTCGGGCTCAGCAGACGATTCATCGCATTGAGATACGCTTTGGCGCTCGCTTCAATAATATCAGTGGAAGCGCCTTGCCCGGTCACTACATGCCCCTTAGCATCAGCCACCCGGACAACCACTTCACCCTGGGCATCTTTTCCGCCGCTGACCGCGCGTATACCGTATTCCAGTAGTTTGCATTTCATACCCGTAATGCGATCAATAGCTTTATAGGTAGCATCAACGGGACCGTCACCGGATGAAGCCTCCTGAATGACCTTATCGCCTTTACGCAGGCGAATAGTCGCTGTCGGAATGGTCTGGCTGCCGCTGACAGTATGTATATATTCCAGTTTGTACACCGGAACTACCTGGGATATTTCATCTTCAACGATAGCTATCAGGTCTTCGTCAAAAATTTCTTTTTTCTTATCCGCCAGAACTTTAAATCTCTCAGAAATCCTATCCAGGTCTTTTTCCTTAAAAGTATATCCCAGGGAATTAAGCCGCTGCTTCAGAGCATGCCGGCCGGAATGTTTGCCCAGCACCAGGCCCGCGCCCTGCCAGCCGATGCTTTTGGCATCCATGATCTCATAGGTGCTTTTCTCCGCCATGACCCCGTGCTGGTGAATGCCGGCTTCATGCGCAAAAGCATTAGCGCCGACAATGGCTTTGTTCGGTTGTACCGGGATACCGGTCAGCGTACTCACCATCCGGGAAGTTTTATAGATCTCTTTGGTCACGATATCAGTATGGGCATTGAACAGGTCTTTTCTGGTCTTGATCGTCATGACGATCTCTTCCAGGCTGGCATTACCAGCTCTTTCACCCAGGCCGTTAATAGTGCATTCTACCTGCCGTACTCCGGCAGCTACTGCGGCCAGGGAATTAGCTACAGACAGGCCCAGATCATTATGACAGTGCACGCTGATGACCGCTTTGTCCACATTCGGCACTTTATTAAAAATATTCATCAGTATTACGGCGAACTCAGCCGGAATACTATAACCGACAGTATCCGGGATATTGACCGTAGTAGCGCCAGCTTTGATCACTGCCTCTACTATCCGCCAGAGAAATTCCTGGTCAGACCGGACCGCGTCCTCGGCGCTAAACTCAACATTGTCACAAAAACGCCGGGCGTATTTCACAGCACTGACTGCCCGCGCATATGCTTCCTCACGGGATATTTTCAGCTTGTATTTCAGGTGGATATCGCTGGTAGCCAGGAACGTATGAATTCGCGGGCGCTTACTGCTTTTAACCGCGTTCCAGCAGGCGTCAATATCTTTTTCCATGGCTCGCGCCAGGCCGCAGATCTGCGGTCCTTTAACTTCCTGGGCAATTAGTTTTACAGCTTCAAAATCGCCGGGCGAAGAAATCGGGAACCCGGCCTCGATCACATCTACATTCAGTTTGGCCAGTTGTCGGCCGATCTCTATTTTTTGTGCTGTATTGAGGCTGGCGCCAGGCGATTGCTCGCCGTCACGCAGGGTAGTATCAAATATTATTATTTTATTTTTAGCACTCATTTTTTATCTCCTGATCTTCTTAAATTAGAGGCATTAGTATCTCCTGATCTTTTTAACCGGCGCCAATTATTCAATCGATAGAATACGTCAAATAATCCGCTTAAGATATACGCTATGAATATGATCAGGATCATATTCTCCGGATACAACCAGACCAGCGCCGCGGAAAGAATTATGAAGATGAAGTACTGGATCGGTTTGCGTTTGCCGAATTTCAATCGTTTAAAACTGGTATAGCGTATATTAGAAACCATAAGGTAAGCTAAGATCACCATAAATATCGGCATAAAGCGCAGCATCAAGGGCATATTTTTTGTGACCATCGGGATGGTCCTTATCGTAATTTCTTGGATAAAAGTATTATAACTTAAGACAAACGCGGCTAATATGCCTGCCGCTCCCGGGACAGGCAAGCCGGTAAAAAATGTCGAGGGTATGCCGTTATCTACTTTTGAATTGAAACGAGCCAGCCGAACCGCTGCCGCCATAATGAACAGGAACGCAATAACGCCTCCCAGATTCCCATAGTGGTGCAGTACGACTTGATAAACTAACAGCGCCGGGGCAATGCCGAAGCTGGTCAGGTCCGCCAGGGAATCCAGCTCAATGCCAAATTTACTCTCGGTTTTGGTCATACGCGCAATCCGGCCATCCAGAATATCAAACACGATCCCGGCAAGAATAGCAAATGCCGCCTTGGGATAACGCCCGCTAATACTCAGAATAATACTGTATACCCCGGCACCCATATTGCCCAGGGTAAAGAGACTGGGTAACAGATAGAGCCCTTTTTTCACCCCGCCCTTCCTTTCCGGCTTAGACCAAAGCAAATTATATTACAATAATATACTTTTTTTCTCGAATGTAAATATTTCAGTGGAAGAGCGGGGTTCATTTAATTTCTCCTAAGACGGTTAGTCCGGCTTTTACTTTATCCTTGACCTTAACCTGAACCTCTACATTCAGCGGTATGAAAATATCTACTTGGGAGCCGAGCTTGATCATCCCAATACGCTCTCCCTGGGATACTCCCTGCTGCATATTCACCCACCAGACAATGCGCCTGGCGATAAGCCCGGCGATCTGTTTGATCAATATTTTTACTTTGGCATTTTCTATACCAATCAAGTTCTGTTCATTTTCTTCACTGGCTTTTTCCAGGTTAGCAGGCATGAATTTGCCTTTTTTATATTCCAGATACCCGATCCGTCCCTTGACCGGCGCCCGTTGGACATGCACATCCAGGGGAGTCATAAAAATCTTAATTACCATGGATTCTGT
>CAZFDO010000181.1:0-3434 GCA_964517965.1 uncultured Clostridia bacterium | reverse complement strand
ATTAATGCTAATCGCCTGTGAGCGCGGCAGTGGCGCTAAGCGTTGGGATATTATTGACCGGGATGGTATTTTTGTAAAGTGGGACCGGGTACAGAAGCCGCCCAAAGGCATGGCTGTAGGTTTCGGCAAGGTAGTGATATGCATTCGCGGGGCCGTGATCTGGCTGGATGAGTTGACTGGCAAGGAAGTGCAGAAAGCGGAACTTGACGCTACGGAATATCATTGGGCTAAAAACGTGGAGCGCTGGCGTGATTATGTTATTTTTTACGGCAAATTCCATCTGCGCGCGTTTGACTTGAAAACAGGACAACTGGTCTGGCGTCACGAAGATTTCGGTGATCCGAAGGATTACGCTGACGCGGCGCAGAAATTAGGCGCGGGACTAATGAAGATAGGAATGCAGTTCCAGGCTACGATGCAGGAATTTTCCGCGCAAAGCATGAATAATTTATCAAATATGAAACTAGCCGGACATACGGGGAGTAGGCATTCGGACTATATAATTAGCCCCAGCGGCCGGGGACAGCTGCTCTCCGCGGCGCAGGGTGCCGAGCGCAGCAGCGCCTGGTACAATGCTGCCGGTTCACTATCCTCATTCTACGATAACGCGGTGTGGATAGACCTGGTCAACTATAATACCAATAAGGATGTTTATGTCCTGCCGCATATGCTGGATACGGCTTTGATTGGGTTTTCCTCTTTGCGCTTTGCTAATGCCACGATCCTTAGCTTAAAAGACGGCACTTTTCAGGAAAAACTGACCTTGCGCGCCCAGCATCCAGGCGGTTTTGCCGCCATGTGCATTGACGCTGAGAGCGGCATGGTTTACTTTACGCATCACGCGGTAGCGAGAATGTGCAAGAATAACAGGGTACTTGAAGCGTATACGATACCATAAAGCAAGCGGATAGCGTGTAGCGGATAGGAAAGCAGAAGAACCGTTAGCCGATGGCAGTTAGCGGTCCGGCCGCAAAGCGGCCTTGCGGTTGGCGGTGAAAACTGTTGATGGTTTCAGCCAGAGGCTGATCCGCCTTTGGCGGAGATAAGTTGATTGAAAAACGAAAAACTGTTCAAAAAAATGAGCAGTTCCCTGATTCTAATGCTAATTAATTCCAATAAATACCATTATTTACTTGACATTGTATTACATATGTATTACACTTATATTACAGAAACCCTGGAAAGGGGGAGATAGATATGAGGAAGAATGCAGTTGCCACTTTTTCACTGCCTCCGGAAATAATAAACGAGACGGAAGAGTTGGCTAAAGAAGAAAAAAAGACTAAGAGCGAAGTAGTACGGGAGGCCATTGCCCAGTATTATTCCAGTTATAAGTGGCGGCAATTACAGAAGTTCGGCAAGAAGAAAGCAAATGAGCTTGGATTGAAAACCGAGCAGGATGTCTACGACTGGCTGGATAAGGAGTAAGGATGCGCATCAGGGTAGTTTTGGATACTAATGTCTTGATCTCGGCTATTTTGGTCCCTGGCAGTAATCCTGATAAGGTGATGCAACTCGCCAGGAGTAATTTTATTCAGGTAATTAGTTCTCCGGAAATACTGGAGGAATTGGAACATACTTTAAGGAATAAGATAAAATACCCAGAGAGACAGGTCAAGGATTTCATAATTTGGGTGGAGAATTTAGTAAAAGTAATCTTTCCAGTGCATACAGTCTCGAAAGTATGTAAGAAAGAAACAGATCACAGGATCATAGAGTGTGCTTTATCAGGTGGGGCCAGGTTCATAATCTCAGGGGATAAGAAACATTTGTTGTGTTTGAAGAAATACAAAGATATTGAAATTGTTTCGCCGGCTGAGTTCCTGGAAACGGTACTGAGATAAGGATTGGCCGTTATAGGAGATATTTAAATGAGAAAATATAAATTTGAGGAATTTCAGAAAGAATTGAAGAAGAGGTATTATGCGAACTTTAGCAGTTTAGCGCCCGAGAGACTGCCGGCCAGAAGGAAGCGCAAACAAGAGGACCTGGATATCTTACTGGAGATGATGATAGCGAGAAAGAAGAGATGGCTGAAAACAGGAAAACTGGTGGATCTGGGACCGAGGAAATATATATTGGCGATAGATAATATCTGTGTTTGCGAGAAGCCCAAAGCCAAGGTAGTAAAATCAGGCAAAGCGTTTTCCAAATATATTAAAGCCATTACTAGAAGTAAATAAGGATAATCGCGGTTCATAGCCAGGCGAAAGAGATGGTTCAAAGATGAGAGCAGAGACGATGACTATCACCATTGCCTGCGATTGGCAGAAGGTGTATGGGTTCATATCAGACCTGGATAATTTTCCGCAGTGGGCCAAGACATTTTGCCGGAAGATCAGGAAGCAGGATGATACTTGGTATGAAATAGGCACAGACCAGGGACCATTGCTGATCAGGGTTGCGCCGCGCAATGAATTTGGCATTGTTGACTATTATATATCTGCAGGACAAGGGGCAGAGGTTTATGTGCCGCTGCGTGTAGTGCCAAATGGCGCTGGTTGTGAAGTGATATTTACCCTGTTCCAACGCGAAAACATGACGGATAAGCAATTGGCCAGCGATAAGGCGCTGGTAGAGCAGGACTTGCAGGTATTAAAAGAAGTAATGTAATAGAAAAAGGAGGATGATATGCCATTTATTGAATGGGATGAGAAATACAGCGTCAATGTAGTAGAAATAGACACCCAGCACAAAGGGTTTTTTCGGATCATAAATGACCTAAATGATGCTGTCTATGAAGGTAAAGCGCAGGACATTATTGAAGCCACGGTTTATAAAATGATCGAATATGCCAAGGTCCATTTTGCTACCGAAGAGAAATATATGACCAAATTTAATTTTACCGGTTATGCGGAACATAAGATGGAGCATGATAATTTCCATATGAAAGCCCTTGAACTGCAAGAACGGTTAAAAGTAGGAGTTTACATATTGTCTTCGGAAATAATGCGCTTTCTTAAAGATTGGCTTAGCAATCATATTCTGACCACGGATAAGAAATATGGACCATTTTTCAACGAGAACGGCCTGGTTTAGGAAATAGAGGGGCAGTGGAGCAGAGAGTGCAATGCTGATAATTATAGCAGCGTTTAAATCAGTAGCCATTCTACTGGGTATCGGGCTAATAGGTTTTTGGATCATCAGGAGGCAGATAGTACCGCGGGAAGTATTGAAAGTCATTTCGCCGCTGGTGATAGACATTGCCCTGCCTTGCCTGGTATTTGCAGAGATAATGGCCAGGTTCAAGCCAGGCACTATGACGGGCTGGTGGGTATTGCCTTTATGGTGGGCAGGTTTCACCGTGTGGAGCGGAGGCGTGACCTGGATCGTTACCCGTTTTGCGCCGTCATCCGGCCGGGAGACAGGTATGGGTTTATTATACCCTAATGCCTTGTTCACGCCGTTAGTGATCATCCCGGGTATTTTTGGCG
>CAZFDO010000180.1:0-3453 GCA_964517965.1 uncultured Clostridia bacterium | reverse complement strand
GCCTGTGTTGCCTGTATATATAGTATTCTGGTTATTTTAAAAGTTATTCCAAGCAATATTGGTGCTTTTACCTATCATTTTGCGCGACCAACCTCCTTTTTTGCCGAACCCAATGAATTTGGCTTGTTCTTAGTTTTTGTGACTGGCTTTGTTTTTGCCTTACTGCTAGCCAGTAAAAAAATGTGGCTTTGGCTGATTTTTGCTCTGATTATTGCTAATATTATCCCAAACATGAGCCGTGGTTCATGGTTGGGTATGTTGGTGAGTATGGGTATAATAGTATATTTCTTTAATGTTAAAGGTATTTACAAAACAAATATAGTAAAAAGTGTTTTGGTGTTTTTAGCCGTATTAGGTATGATATCGGTAGCTTTGACTACCATGTCAAAGCTTATTCCGACCAAATATAAGTCGAGCGTAGAAGAAATAGTACAGGAAAGGGTGAAGTCAATATTTAGCAGATCAGACCCAACCAGAGATATCCGTTATCAGAGCAATCTTACTGCTCTTGATGCTTTTTGGGCGCATCCTTTTGTCGGTCGTGGCTTGGGTAATGCTTTTGTGATATTGGAAAAGAAATATGATAATAAAGATGTAAGCTTTACAGAAATACCTCCTATCGTTGCTGCTACTTCTTCTAATTTTATAAGTGATCTGGCAGTGGAAACAGGTCTTTTAGGATTGGGAAGTTTTATCGCCCTGATCTATGTAATTATCAGGAGAGGATTAAAGACTATTCGCTCAATAAAAGATAAACAAACCCTGGTGATTATGATTGGTGCTTTTGCCTCATTTGTAGGAATAGTAGTCAATGGATTGACTTACGCGATGCACATGCTGCCATTTTTCTGGATCGCCGCCGGCATCCTTTCTATTAGGATCAATACCGAGGTGGCAGGCGGAGATGAGGCAATACCCGACTAAAGTTAGATATATGTTAAAATAGTCTTGACTAATAACCTTCCCCTATTGGCTGTACAAATTGCAGGAAAGACAGAAGAATTGGAGAAATTAACCGGGTATCTCCTGGTTGACAGTAGTAAAATCAGGAATTTGCTTGATTGGAAACCGCTATTTACTATGGAAGAGGGGATTAGGTAGGCTAATTTTGGCACAAGAGCAAATAAATGTTCTTGCGGATGCGGTGAATATGTGCTATATTCTCCGCATGAGGTGCGTAGAATGATACGGTATATTCATCAACTTAAATTCTGGCCAAAGTTTGTATGGGATCATGAGAAGATCGTGACCTTGCTTGGTGCTGTGCGTAATTGCCAGGGGCGTTTGATGGGGCGCATGGAGGCAATAGGATTTCATTTACGGTCAGAGGCATTGTTACAGACTCTTACGCTTGATGTATTAAAAAGTAGTGAAATTGAAGGTGAGATCCTTCATCCTGATCAGGTGCGGTCGTCTATTGCTCGCAGGCTTGGAATGAACATTGCCAGCCTTGTTTCTTCTGATCGTCATGTTGATGGCGTGGTGGAAATGATGCTGGATGCAACGCAGAAATTTGATGAACCGCTTACAAAAGACCGTTTATTTGGCTGGAATGCTTGTCTTTTTCCCGCAGGGCACAGTGGAATGCGTAAAATTGTTGCCGGTGCCTGGCGTGATAATAGTCATGGCCCGATGCAGGTCGTTTCAGGGCCATTGGGACGTGAGCGAGTCCATTTTGAAGCGCCAGATGCCGCTCGTCTTGATGTGGAAATGAAGGATTTTCTCGATTGGTTTAATCGCACTGCAGCGATCGATCTTGTGTTAAAGGCGGGAATTGCTCATTTGTGGTTTGTGACCATTCATCCTTTTGAGGATGGTAACGGGCGCATTGCGCGAGCGATCACGGATATGCAGCTTGCACGCGCTGATGGCAGCGCCCAGCGTTTTTATAGCATGTCCGTACAGATCCGTAAAGAACGAAATGCTTATTATGCTGTGCTCGAGAAGATACAGAAAAACACGTATGGTGAAAATGCTGATCATGTGTCTCCCCGGGGAAAGGGTATCGATATTACGGATTGGCTTGAATGGTTCTTGGTCTGTTTGGATCAGGCGCTGGTCACAACGGAAATTTCTTTGGCGGATGTGTTCAGAAAAGCGCGTTTTTGGGAACTTCATCCTTCGGGATCGATTAACGAGCGGCAACGAATGATGATCAACAGATTATTCGATGGGTTTGAAGGTAAGCTTACATCTTCCAAATGGGCGCAGATCGCAAAGTGTTCGCAGGATACGGCCCTGCGGGATATTCTCGAACTTGTTGAAAAAGGGATCCTGGTTAAAGACTCTGCCGGCGGACGGAGCACGAGTTATTTGTTGAGAGACTTGTAATATCGCCGCAAAGGGATGTTTTGGGCGCTATACCCAGAATATTATTGAAAAACTGGATCTGCTATTTACTATGGAAGAGGGGATTAGGGAGACGGTTAAAGGATATAAAAAAAGCCTATAAAAAAAGTCTTGACTATTTAACTAAACTGGCATATACTCCTAATTAGTAATACTAATACAGAGGATAATGCAATGACCCATTCGGCTTTCGCTCAGGGTCATCCTGAGCGAGTTAAGAATGCAAATAAAAGGAGCGAGTCGAAGGATGAAAAATATCCCAAGAAAACTAGTTATGCAGCTTCCGGATCATCAATCCGCATTTTTATGGGGAGCCAGAAAAACAGGTAAATCCACGTATCTGAAAGAAAGGTTTCCTAATAGCGTGGTGTATGATTTTCTAAAAACGGATTTGTTTTTTGAAATGTCAAAAAATCCCTCGCTTTTGCGCGAACAGTTACTCGCAAAAGACGAGGCTGCGCTTAAAGAACCGGTAATACTCGATGAAGTGCAAAAAGTCCCGCAAATACTCGACGAAGTGCACTGGCTGATAGAAAATAAAGGTTTAAGGTTTGTGCTTTGCGGTTCAAGCGCGAGAAAACTAAAAAAAGGGCACGCAAATCTACTTGGCGGTAGGGCTTGGAGGTATGAGCTGTTTCCGCTGGTTAGCCAGGAAATCGGAACATTTAATTTGCTGCGCGCTTTAAATCACGGCCTGATACCCCTTCATTATTTGCAGAATGACGAAGACTGTAAAAAATCTTTAGCAGCCTATGTGCAGGATTATTTACGCGAAGAGGTTTTTGCTGAAGGCCTGACCCGCAATATCCCCGCATTTTCAAGATTTTTTGACGCTTTTGGATATTCACATGGCGAGATAACCAATTATTGTAATATTGCCCGTGAATGCGGCGTCGATTCTAAGACGGTTAAAGAGTATTACCAGATACTTATCGATACGCTTTTGGCTATAAGAGTAGAGCCTTTTAAGAAAAGACAATCTCGGCAGGTTATAACAAAGGCTTCGAAATATTATATGTTTGATGTCGGTGTTGCCGGTTACTTGACAAAGAGGAATTTAGCACAACAAAAGGGTGCTGAATTTGGAAAGGCATTTGAACATTT
>CAZFDO010000179.1:793-3460 GCA_964517965.1 uncultured Clostridia bacterium | reverse complement strand
GGTATAATTCATCACGGTTAAAATAGCCGGGGTGATCGATGAAATAGAACGGGATACCATCCACTTTAGTGGAAACCTTGATATCGGCTTTTTCTATTTTTTCTCCTATCGGGATCCGGAGATTTTTGTAAACGGTTTTGAGGGCATACGCTTTTGCATCGACTTTCTTGTAATTAGGCAAAAATACAACTACCTGGTGCCCTTCTTTTTTTAAGATCTTGGCCAGAGCTCCGGCCACGTCGGCCAGGCCGCCGGTTTTTACAAAAGGTACGCATTCTGAAGCGGTAATAACAATTTTCATCCGTAAATCCTCCTTTATATTTCTGCTTCTCTCATGTATTTGGTAGCTTCTTCCGGCAAGGTCGGGTTGATATGGAAGCCGGTCCCCCATTCAAAACCGGCGATCCGGGTCAATTTTGGAATAATCTCAATGTGCCAGTGATAATAAGGCAGGTTGTTCATATTACACGGTGAATTATGCAGGATAAAATTGTAAGCGGGATTAACCAGTACTTTATCCATCCGCAACAATATATCCTTCAGGATCGTCGCCAGCGAGGACACTTCCTTTTTCTGGATGTCTTCAAAACAACAGGAGTGCTTCTTGGGCATGATCCATGTTTCGAAGGGGAACCGCGACGCAAAAGGAGCAATAGCGATATGCGCTTCATTCTCGCTGACCAGTCGTACTTTGGAGGCAATTTCCTGCTTGACGATATCGCAGTATACGCACCGTTCTTTATAGTCGTAATATTTCTTACTGCCGGCCACTTCCTCGTTGACTCTTTTCGGGACGATCGGGGTAGCTATCAACTGGGAATGGGAATGCAATAAAGAGGCCCCGGCGGCAATCCCATGATTCTTGAAGATCAAAATATATTCAAACCGGGAATCTTTCTTTAAATCCACGATCCGGTCACGATAGACCCACAGCAGTTCTTCAATATGATTATTTTCAAGTTGCGCCAATGACTTAGTATGGTCCGGAGTTTCAATGATAACCTCATGGGCTCCGATACCATTCATCTTGTCATACATGCCTTCTCCGGTACGGTTCAAGGCTCCTTCAACCTGCAGGGCAGGATATTTATTGGGGACTACCCTGACCCACCAGCCTGTTTCATTAGGTTTGGAACTATTGGCCCGGTAGGCTAAAATCTCCGGCGGGGTTTTGCCTTCATTTCCGGCGCAGAACGGGCAATGCTTGTAATCAACCTGCTCTTCCAGTTTTTCAAACTCGATCGGCCGTTTTGACCGCTCCGTAGCAATAATTACCCAGCACCCGATGATCGGGTCTTTTCTTAGTTCCGGCATTTTTGCTCCTATTTATTTTAGTAGGTTCAAGGATATAAATAATGATATAGAAATTAGGACGGGGTTGTCAAGAGCTATTTAGGCCCTTGTTTGGACCCTTCGGCCAGCGCTTTATTAACAGGTACAGAATTAGGGTTTAAGGCCAAGGCTTGCCGGAGGAACTTTACTGCTCTTTCCGGTTGCCCTTGTTCCAGCAGCGATAGTCCTAACATATAATATATCTCGTCATAGCTAAAATTAAGCTCCACGGCATAGGAATATGTTTCCACTGCTCGGGCAGTCTCTCCCAGGCGGAAATATATTCCTCCCAGATCATAGGCGACTTCCTTATCCCAGGGGAATTGGCGCAGAGATTGCCGCAATTCCTGCCCTCCCTTGACCAGTAAAGAATATTTCTGCTGTTTTTCCGCTGGCGGCGCTTTTTCACTGACCGCAAAATAATTGATGCCGCTAAAATGATGTACTGCCGCCTGCAGGCGAAGTACATTCAGCCCGGCTATTAACAGCAGCAACGGTATGAGTAACGCTGCACCTCCACGCCAAAGTCCAGAGACAGCGGGTTTTGCCGGACTGGAAACCTGGTTCATCCCTGCCAGCAGGCCGACCAGGCACCAAAAAACCATGGCCGTCGCGGCAATATGAAAGGCCACATTGAACAGGCTGTCAACAACCATGCCAATGATCCCGGAAAAAATCCCCAAGGCCATCATTTGCTGTTCACGGGTTATCTTACTCTGCATTATTATCTTAAACTGCCTGGTGAGCACAGAGAAAAAATAGAGGCTGAACAAGATACCGGCCACTCCCAATTCAGCCGCGATATGCAGAATTTCATTATGCGCATGGTTAGCATGTGTTTTATACATAACAAAAGCCGGGTTCTGGAGATACGAAGACTGGTAATAGGGATAAAAAAGCTCAAACAAACCCCACCCCTGGCCGGTAAAAGGATTTTTATAGAACATTTCCAGGGAACAGCACCAGATCAGAAAACGCTGCTGCAAAGAAGTGCCCAGCGCCTGGGGATTCACTAATCCTTCCAGCCGGGTACGCAACAACTCTTGCTGCCCGGAAAAAAGCACCAGGGCACCACCCAGCAGGGCCAGGACCAACAAAGAGATACTAAGTACTTTAATTTCCCGGCGATACCCCAACTTGAACAAGTACAGGATAAAGAGGCTAAAAGCTACCGCCAGTCCAAGCAAAGCGCTCCGCGCAGAGGTAGCTAATAAAGTAGTCCCGAGCAACAGGAGCAAAGAAAAAAAAACACTTTTGCCGGTTTTAGTCTTTGCGTTAAGCCAGAACCCGGCAGTAAGAGGGATCACCATAACCAGGAAACTGGCCAGAAAAGCA
>CAZFDO010000179.1:0-783 GCA_964517965.1 uncultured Clostridia bacterium | reverse complement strand
CACCTGCTGGGACCACAATGGCTCAACCCCAAAATACTGCAGTAATCCGTATCCAGAGGCGAAAACAGCAACGGTCAGTAAAATATAACTTACGGCTTTTAAAAAATCCTTGAGCTGGGAGAGAACAAAGGCCAGGTAAAAGACCGCTGTGCCGTTGAGCAAGAGGAACATTACATTATCCAGCCCCATTACCAGGATAGCTTTGCGCCCACCCGGATTTTGGATCAGGGTGAACAGCAGTGATAGCGCCACAATACCCAGCCAGCCGATCCAGAAGCGGTCAAAGGGAGAGCGCGGAAACATGGCGCCTTTAAAGCAAAACCGGGCCAGGATGATGAGCAGGATAAGAGCTATGCCGCAATTTAAGAATATACCTTGAATTAAAAAAGGATTCTTGGTCTTATTAACCAGAAAGAGCAGCGGCGTAAAAAGCAGTATCGCTAAAAAAAGTATAGCGACGATATTTTTTATTCTCATGGAGAAATACTCTTAATCACTTTATTAATTTCCGGATCATCAGGCATGGCTTGCTGGAGTATTTTTAACTCCTGCAAAGCTTCCGCGTTCCGGCCCTGCCGCAATAGCGTGATCGAAAGATTGCGATGCGCGCTTAAATTAGCCGGGTCAAGCTTGAGCGCCTGGCGATAACTATTTTCCGCATCGGAGATCCTATTTTTCAAGAGATAGACATTGCCGATATTCACATAAATATCAGAGGCTCCGGGATTCAGTTTGGCGGCTTGCTCAAAATTTAGCAGGGCTTTATCCAGGTTATTCAACTCA
>CAZFDO010000178.1:0-3476 GCA_964517965.1 uncultured Clostridia bacterium | reverse complement strand
GTGCACTTTTAATCTTTAAACTGTGCACTTTTAAATTTTAGCTGACTTTTTAGCCATGAGCCAGGACCAACCCATAGACTTCTTCTGCCCCAGCCTGCTTAAGGATCCGGGCACATTCGTTAATAGTGCTACCCGTGGTACAGATATCATCAATAACCAGAACTTTCGCCCCCTGTAGCCAGGCCCTATTTTTTACTTGGAAGGAATCTTTAATATTGAGCGCCCTTTCCTGCTTGTTTAAGGTGAACTGAGGCTTGGTCGCCCGGCTTCTGGCCAGGGTATCGGCAGCAACCGGTATCCCTGTCGCCCGGCTTAATTTTCTGGCTAATACCTCTGATTGGTTATACTGTCTTTGGCGATATTGCTTTTTATGCAAAGGAACAGGTACCAGCTTATCAAAGCTGTTCAGGCTAAAATGCTGCCGGTAGGAACTAATCATAAAATCTCCCAGGTCAGCTCCCAGACAGCTCCGGCGCTCATACTTGAAAGCATGAATACTTTCTCTCAGGATCCCATGGTATATCCCTGCCGCTTTGATGCTCTCATAATATAATGTGTCATTCCCCTGGCAATCAACACAAATGTCGGCAGCTATTAGCAATGATTTGCCGCATTTATGGCAAAAGTTGTCCCCTATAGGCAAAATCTTTTTCCGGCAACTTTGGCAAATTCTGTTTCCCGCGGCCAGCGGCAGTTGCTGCCTGCACACTTCACACTTTAATGGATAAATCGTATTTAGTATTATCGTAAGATATTTATTCATAATTTATTTCTGTTTCCCCTAAAATCTGATCAATAATTTAAAATTCGCGCCATAGGCATAATAATCATTGATTTCCATTTCTTTTTGTATGTTTTTAACCATACTGGCGTCCAAACCGAGCGTGACAACAAAATTATAGCTGACGTTATAATCTACGCTGGTCGAGCCGGTATATGTATTGTTATTTTTGTCGGCTACATTACTGCGTAATATAATGGTCTTGAAAGCCGCTGTCAGATGGATCAGATTCTTTAGCTGCCATACTTTTTTGGTGAAGGGAATCCGCAATCCTTTGGGGAACTCCAGGTCCTTTTCCATTTTTGCAGCCGGAGTCCTGGTATACTCTTTCCTGATGACAATGCCATAGCGGTCCTTTTCAGATTGGGTCCGGTCATCATAGCTTAAGACATAAATAAAATTTCTTTGGGTGCGGAAATTAATTTGCGAGCCTTTGTTATTGGTCAGGGAATCACGGAGATTGCTCCCGGTAGGGTCTGTCTCCTTGGCTTTAGTCTGGTCCAGGTTTAACAGCATGGTATATTTCTTAAATAACTTACCGCGCCATTTAGCTCCCCAGGAATTCTCTTTAGTGAGTGAAATGTCAATTTTATCCAGGGTCTTCAAATAATATTTCAGCTCCAGCTGGCTGGCTTCCAGGAAAACCGACATCGATGGAAATTTTTCCAGCTCCCGTATAGTCAAAGTTATATCCGGGAAAGTCTTTGAAAATGAATCATACGGCGTTCCTGTCGTCATCCGGTGTTCATTGGACTTGGTGTACTTAGTAGAGGTGTCGATAGTTTTGAACGGCCGCCATCCGCCTTTGAGGTTAAGGAAATCAAAAGGCAGCCAGCGGGCCGTGTTTTCAAAAGTAATAAGCTGGTTAGTAGATTTCAGGGCTCCCGACTCCAACTGCGTCCTGATCAATAATTTATTCATGGTCGTATATTGAGCCTCAACATTATCATAGATATCGCCTTCGTCAACCTTATAACGGCTGTTTATGCTCACGGAATCAAGCGGCCGCCAGGACCAAAGGTCTTTCATTTTCAGCATATTCATTATTTCCGTTGTTGACGTGCGGTTAACATTTTTACTGGAAGCAGTGACATCATATGTTTCAAAGGTATTAATACTGTACCTGAAGGTGGGATTGAACCATTTGAATAGCTCTATCGTCGCATTGAGGCCGGCGATCTGGGAATCTGATTTATTGCGTTTAAAGGTAACCTCATCATAAAATGTTTTTGTCTCAGCGGTTTTGCGGCGTTTATATGACGGGGTCAGGGTCAGCCGGTTCAGATACCCGGGAGACCCGGCTGTCCCGCTTGTGCTGATTATGCCGGAGTTAATATTACCGATTTTACCGGCGGCTGCTTTTGTGGCCTCAGGCTTGGATTTAGCATTAAACTGGAAAATATACGCGGGGCTAACTGACCAGTCATCAGTCTGCTCGAAGAGATCTTCATAGCCGGTATTTTCCTTCAAACTGCCGTCGTAATATGTTGATCCATGAATACGGTTATAATAACTGTTAAAATTATCCGGCAAAACCAGTTTCAGGGGTTTCCAGGCCGGTGGTTTATTACTGTAGGTAAGCGTAGTGCCATAGGTATTAGTTTTAGTGATCTTCCGTTGTAAGTTGGAATCTAAATTATTCCGAGTGAAACTAAACCCCAGCTTAGGCAGATCCCCTTTATTCAATGCAGTCTGCACATTAAAATTATCAGCGATGACCCGGCCCTCTGACTGGGTGGATAACTCAGTCCTGAAGGTGGTTGGCGTAACCGTAGTGGTTTTGTCCCAGCTGAATTTAGTCGGCATATTTACTTCTTTAATGTGCAGTTTAGTAAGAGTTCCCGCGACATTGCGGGCAGTCACATCCTGGTTGACCTTGGGTACTCCGACCATGCTGAACTTGTCATTTACAGAACGGTACTTGGCACTCATAGTACCCCAGTCCTTATAGGCGGTATCTATTGAATATTTTTGGGCCAGGCCCACTTCTTCTTTAGGATCAGTCAGATGTATCTCGTCTATCCAGATTTCACTTTCTCCAGCTGCCCCATTACCAATAATGCCCAAGCGTATCATTAAGATATTCGTCAGATTGGGCACGCCTGGATCGCTTTTACCGGTAAAACCATCAGGCAGGTCGATGCTGATCAGCTGCCAGCCTTTCCAGTCTACAGTCTGGCTGTATTCATAATAGTTATTGTCATCAGCCCCTACCCGTAGATATAACTTTTCGCCATTACCGTCTCCATGGACAAAAAACCGCAGTTTTTGATGCTTTGAAAAATCCAGGGACTTGGACAATTGTCGTTTGGTATAGGCGTCTACCCCTGATCCCAGGTTAGTATATTTCATTACAAACGCCTGATTCACATCCATATCTTTATTAACAGTATCCCGGTAGAGCCAGGCATAGTCACCATTATCTTTCAAGGAAATTTTGCTATCATCCTCATTGCTCTTGACGGAAATTTCCATAGTGCCGGCGCCATTCAGGATCGGTTTGTCCCAACGATTACCTACTATCTCGATCCTGGCCAACCGTATAGTATGAGCAGAATACACACCTCTGTTCAGCCAAAATCTGATATGTTTGATATTTTGCCAGGCAGATAGGTTACTGGTATTGATATCTAAAGGTATGATCACTTGCCGCCAGCCAGTCCAGGTAACATTAATGGGATCATTAGCGGTAGCT
>CAZFDO010000177.1:0-3481 GCA_964517965.1 uncultured Clostridia bacterium | reverse complement strand
CACTAATTGCAGTTGTACTTTTTGCCCGGCAAAAGAAGACAGGTCAACCGTATACTCCCGCCACGCATAGTCCCGTTCTTCCATTTGGACATCAAAATACTGCCGAAACAACCGGTATTTCCGGTCTTCATAACGATACGGATATTTTATTAAAGGATTAATTCTCTCCGCAAAAACATCTTTCGTTAAGCCCACTCCTGTGCTTACCCGGACCCGGAACTCCACTGCCTTATCCAGGACACCGCAAGAGAAAATAAGTTGAGGTTCGTTTTTAGGTAAGTTTAATTCATACGTTATTACAGTTGGCGCCGGCGCATAGAGGGAATTTTTATGCACTACTTTTAAAGGATACCACCCCAGGGAGACATGCATATTTTCCGGGAGTCGATGGAAATCAGCATTATCATTAACATAAGGAAACTGTTTTAATTCTTTATACCTGGCTGCATAATCCTGATGGCTGATGTGAGCTGCCGGGCTGAGATCAATAAGATCGTAAACAATGGTTCTTTTAGCCGTGATGGGGGTAAGCAAAAGAGGAGGGTTTTTTATCCGGCGATCGTTGGGGATAACCAAGACGGCCATAAAAAGCAGATATAGCAAAAGTGCGCTGCCGGATAACAATAACCCATATTTAATAATTTTGCGGATGATCTTATTGATCAGCATTATTCTTCTTCCCGGTAAAGTAACTGATGATCAGGTCCAGGTTATGCTTAGCCGCGGCATTCCCCGGCTCAAGCTCCAGGACTTTGCGATAATAAGCACTAGCTATATCCGGTTGTTGCAGGCGGCTATAAGCATTACCCAGATTGAGTAATAAATTTACTTTGGTACGATTATCAAGAGATTTAGCCTTAAGGCCGGTTTTATAGACGCTAATTGCCTCAGCCCAGGACTGGCTCTTTTCATACGCCAGACCCAGGACATTGTACAGTTCCGCTACATTCGGATTTAGGGCCAATGCTTTCCTATATTCCTCGATCGCCAAAGGATAATCCCCTTTTTTATAATAAACCTGTCCCAGGGCAAAATGAGCCCGGGGGGATTCTGGCGAAGTCCTGACCGTACTTGACCACAAGGTATAATCATCGTACCAATCCATATTGCGCTGGATACTTCTAACCCCATAAAAGAACAGCAAAACTGTGACCAAAAGGCAACCCCATAGTTTTTTTCTATTACTCTGCCGGCTTTCCGGCAGAAGACGGCCCAGAGGTACGGCTACAGCCAGGGACATACCCACCAGCGGCAAATATAAAAATCTTTCTGCCAGCAACGCTTGCAAAGGAATTATATTAGATACCGGCAACAACGCTATCAGGAACCAAAACAGCCCGAAGCTGATGAGTTTTTCCCGCCGGCTGATCTTGAGTGCCAGTACAATAAGAGCCACGGCTGAACATAATCCGGCCAGAACCAAAGGATCCCAAATACCTACGGCAATATCCAGCACATAATCAACAGTAAGCTTCCAGGGCATGATCAATACTTTCAAATAATAATAAAAACTTTTACTCATAGTGAGCATATTATACCACAAGCTGCCGCCCCACCAGCCCCGCTGAGTCACCTGGCCTAACACCTGGGTCCTTAATAACAGATATAATCCGCTGATCATCACTAGCGGCAGGTACGACCACCACATATTAACCGCTTTGCTTTTATTTACTTTTAAAACAAAATAATAATCATAGAGTACTACCAGCAGGATAAAGACCATGGCAGTCTCTTTGGCCAACAAACTCAGGACCAAGCAAAAGACCGACCAAAAATTATATTTACGGGTATTCCGCAGATAAGCCAGAAAAGCCAGCAGCAGGAATAAAGAACACAAAAGGTTACTGCGTGAAGAGATCCAGGAAACAGTCGCGCACTGTACAGGATGGATAGCAAAAAACGCCGCTGCCAGGAAGGCCGTGATTGGCGTAGCTGCCAGGGCCAGGGCTACCCAGTATACCAGGATAACATTAGCGGCGTGGAGGATCACATTGGTTATGTGATACCCTATAGGTTTTAAATTCCAGAGCCAATAATCCAGAGACAAACTTAACGTGGCCAAGGGACGATAGATCATAAAATCCCGGTCACCTGAAAATGACCGGGCATTAGTAATAAATTGCGGAATATTCTTAAATTCTCTGATGGCTTGATTATTGACCACAAATACTTTGTCGTCATAGACAAACTGGTTCAGCAATGTATTGCCAAAAACCGCCACTACCAACAAAACCAAAAGAGCCAGTGGCATTAATTCCCGCTTAGTTAAATTCATACAATATTTTACCATTCTTCAGGCAAAATCTCAATAAAAAACGGCAGATTCGTCATCTGCCGTTTTAACTACTGACCGCTGACCGCTGACCGCTGACTGTCTTTATTTTTCTTGAATGGTTAAGTAAATCAACCGGCCATGGCGATTTACATCAAAGACAATGCCCTCGCCTAATTTGGCGGCACTGCTGACTTTTTCAAACTCTTTTAGTGTGGTAACCGGTTGCCGGTTAACAGAGCGGATAACATCCTGCTCCTGCAGGCCGGCGTTTTCAGCCTTACCACCTGGCGTAAGTTCGACAATAACGACCCCTTTTTCTAAGCTATCAAGGTCTAATTGGGCCGCTATTTCCCTGGATAGTACTTTGACTTTCAAACCCAGCCACTCCTTAGAAACAGAACTTTCGCCAGCTGAGCCTGGCGACCCGGAAGCCTTGCTTCCCTGTTCATTTTTTAGCCCGTTCGGCATCTCGCCGATCACCAGGTCAAACATCTCTTCCTTATTATTGCGCCATACTTTGACGCCCACTTTCTTCTGCGGCTCAGTTTGCGCCGCCAAATCCTGCAGGGCCATCACATCCTTAACCGTTTTACCGTTATATTCAAGAATAATATCGCCGCGTTTCAGTCCCGCTTTTTCCGCCGGGGAATCTTTCATCACATTATTAAGCAGGGCGCCACGGGCCTCTTTCATCCCGAATTGTTTAGCTACCGCGTCATCAACCGCCCGGATTTCCACTCCCAGCCAGCCCCGGGTTACTTTGCCCTTCTCGATCAACTGCCCTAATATCGCCTTGGCCTTGTTTATAGGTGAGGCAAAACCGACTCCTACCGATCCGCCGGTTGGAGTATAGATAGCGGTGTTAATACCGATCACTTCCCCCTTGATATTTATTAATGGCCCGCCGCTATTACCCTGGTTAATGGCGGCATCAGTCTGGATCATTTCCCGTAATTGCTGCCCTTCGATCATCAATGATTGTCTTCTGGCGCTGATAATCCCGACCGTCACGGTTTGCTCCAACCCAAACGGAGACCCGATGGCCATGGACCAGTCACCAACTCTTATTTTATTTGAATCCCCGAGCATCGCTGCCGGCAAATTAGTAGCTGCTATTTTAATGATCGCCAGGTCAGTTTTCGGGTCCTGGCCGATGATCTTGCCTTTGAATTTCCGTTCGTCACTCAAAGTTACTTCTATATCATT
>CAZFDO010000176.1:0-3486 GCA_964517965.1 uncultured Clostridia bacterium | reverse complement strand
TTCTTCATCCGGAGTCAACAGCGGGATCTGTCCCATTTCCTTCAAGTATAAACGCACTGAATCACTGGTTTTTAAATCCATGAGCGAAGGTACTGCCGCTGCTTCTTCTACAACTTCAGCCAGCTGGCCAGGCGGAACGACTTTTTCCTCAACCTCATCACCGACTTCAATTCCCAGGTCGGTTAACATGGTATATATATCATCAATTTCATCAGCAGATACTATGTCATCCGGCAATAGTTCATTCACTTCCTGATATGTTAAATGGCCTGTTTCTCTGCCTGCAGTAACCAACTTTGCCAGTTCCTTAGGCGTTGGTTCTCGTTCTACAAAATCATGTCGGGTCGGCACGGTGCCCTCCTACTTTCGATCCTTTGAATATTCGGGTCAACTCTCTATACTCCTGCATTAATTCAGGATCCACTGTTCCTTCGGCATCCAATTTGCGTGAAATCTCTTCACTTAAGGTCTTATAGCGCTCTTTCTTATGCCAGTGCTTAATTGAATTTATCAGCTCTCCGGCCAACTGGGAAGTATTAGTGCCTTCCGCCGGGCTAAAAGCAAGTTTGGCGATGATAGCAGTCAAATGTTCGTTTTGTAAATAGTCGATGATTTCCGATGGAGTAATAACCTGTTGTTTCTGGCTCAATACCGCCAGCGCTTCCAGGATACTCCGCAAATTTTGGTCAGTGATATCTCCGGGAGCGATCTGTTCCTGCCATTGCTGATAAACACCGGTATCGCTGATAAAAAGCTGGAGCAGATTACTCTGGGCTTTGACAAACCCGTTATCGGCGGATGTTTCTTCCTGGATACTCTGGCCTATTTTCTGGCGGAACCCTTTATCCGCTATTTTATCTAATTGCTGGAACAATGTTTCTTCATTCAGGTTCAGCCGCTGGGCAATGCGGTGTATTTCCGATTTTTGCTCTATGATATTCTTGATCCTGGCCACTAAAGGCAAGATCTCATTAGCCACATAAATCTTCCCTGCTACCGTATTCAGATCAGCCAGGGAAATTGATTGTTCCAGGCGATATTCGATCAAGGATAAAGCTTTTTGTACTATTCCTTCAAAAGCTTCCCGGCCTTGGCTATGCAGGAATTCATCCGGGTCTTTGGCCGCTGCCTGTACGGCAACTTTTACTTCCAAACCGCTATCCACCAACAGGTCCAGGCCTCTTAAGGTCGCCGCCACGCCGGCTTGATCAGAATCGTAAATAATGACCAGCTTACTACAGTATCTTTTTACCAGCTCGATCTGTTCCGGGGTCAAAGCTACACCCATGGAAGCAATGCTGTTTTCCAGTCCAAACTGGTGACAAGCGATCACATCCATATATCCTTCCAGCAATAATACTTGTCCGGTTTTACGGATCGCACTGCTGGCCAGATTCATTCCATATAAAAGTTTGCTTTTGGAAAATAATGGGGTTTCGGCTGAATTCAGATATTTTGGCGGTTTGGTATCGTCCAGTGTTCTGGCACCAAAGGCAACCACTTTGCCTTTAGCGTCAGTAATTGGATACATCACCCGGCCGCGAAAATAATCATAATACCGGTTGCCGTTATAACTTAATAAACCGGCTTTTTGAAGAACTTCCGGTTTAAAACCTTTGCTCAGCGCTGCTTTTAAGAACTTATCCCCGCTTTGCGGAGCATAGCCGATCCTGAATTTCTCTATGACCTCGGCAGACAGTTTCCTCTGGCGTAAGTAACTTTGCGCTGTTTTAGCTTCGGTTGATTCTTTAAGACAATATTCATAATATTTAGCAGCCAGTTCATTAGCTGCATACAGATTTTCCCGTTCCTTATTTTTCTCTACTGCTTCCCTGGAACGGGCTACGGCCGGCATGGTCAAGCCTACTCTCTTAGCCAGTTTTTCCACAGCTTCCAGGAAGGAAAGGTTTTCCAGCTTCATGACAAAAGTAAAAACATTGCCCCCTTGCTGGCAGCCGAAGCAATGAAAGATCTGCTTGTCCGGGCTAACCATGAAAGAAGGCGTTTTCTCATTATGGAAAGGACACAGTGCGTTGAAGTTACGTCCAGCTTTTTTGAGATTAATATATTCGCTGGCCACCGCAACTATATCGTTACGGCTGCGCACTTCCTCAATGAATTCATTACTGACAGCCATACTGTCTCTCAACCTAGTTATGCTTCACTCGTACAAATCCAGAACAGGGAATGATCTTGATGTTCCCAAATTGTTTGATCACGCTATCCAAGAGCAGATTCAGGCCCAGGTTATCACTGGAAATATGTCCCGCAATAACGACATTGAGATGAGCTTTTTCCGCGTTCTCCGCATGTTTCTCGCTCAAATGCATGCACACGAGAGTGCCGATGCCGGCCTGCGCCATCTTTTCAAAAATATCCACCGATCCTTCGGTGCCGCCGGTCATATCCACAAATATCTTGCCGGCCCGGTTAGATTCCTTGCCGATGAGTATCCGCGGCGGATTATTGTTCTCCGCGGAAATTTTGTACTCAGGAACATTATTGATCACTTTCATGATATCTTCCAGGGTTTCAGCCTTGGACTGGTCCAGTGTTTTTTGTAAAAATGTGGCCACATGGTTATCGGCTACGGTATGCGCGCACATGAACGGTATGTCCAGTAATCTGGCGGCATCAGAGGCTCTCATATGATTGGCAGGCATCACCCGTTTTTCTACTTCCCGGATCCTTTTTTCCAGCAACTGTTCGGCCACGTTTATCGGCACGCCAAATTGTTGCAGAATATCAGCCTGCATACCCATCACTTCGTAAAAATTGGCGTAGGCCTTGCCGGCAGGATGATGCGCCATTACCAGGTCAATTTTTTCGCCCTTCACGCGTAAACGGTCCGCCAGCAGCAATTCAGCGGCATCAATATCCACGCCGATCATGATACTTTTAACTTCAGTCTGGGGATCGCCGTACAAGATCCTGGTATCAGCATAAGGATTATTCAATCTATCCCGGTCAAAACCCTCTTTGGTTTTAGTTTCCATTTTTTGATATTTGCGGTTAACTTTTTCCAGCAACGAATCAATCGTTTTCTGGCCGCGAGGGTCCTGCTTTTTTCCTGCCTTTACCATGAAATCATAGAATTCTTGTAAGCGCATGTACCGTCTCCATTATTAGTAAGATTTTCTTTCTCTCCGGCGGCGTTTACGGTCAGCTTCCTTTTGTTTTTTACGGCGCCTGACCCCGGGGCTTTCATAGTATTCTCTCTTCTTGATCTCGGTCATTACCCCGTCTTTCTCACATTCCTTTTTAAATCTTTTCAAAGCCTCTTCAATTGTTTCATGATCCCTTATTTTTACACCTGTCACTCTAATCAACCCTCCTTAGTGTTGCCAGATTTAATTTATACTAATAACGCAACTTGACTAAGAATTTAAATATATCATAATATTCTTTTGATTTCAAGGGATATTTTCACTTATGTCAACTAAGAATTAAAAGTGCACAGGTTTTAAAGGATTTAAAGATTAAAAG
>CAZFDO010000175.1:0-3527 GCA_964517965.1 uncultured Clostridia bacterium | reverse complement strand
CGGCTATGAGCTGATCAATCATAACGGCAAGTATGGCAATATTGCCTGCCGGGAAAAGGCCATATTAGACTATTTCTATATCAATCCTGATATGAAGAGCAGTGACGATTTTGCTAAGCTCCGGTTTAACGCTGAGCTGTTCCTGAAGGAAGGCGATCGGGACAAGCTGAGACTGCTGGTGGAAAGAATGGGCCAGAAGCAGCTTTTGAGAAGAATAAATAATTTTATGGAGTACTTACAGCATGCTTGATCTTAAACAAATAGAAACTTTTTATCCAGACTATCTGAAGCCGTTCAAGAAGAATATTATGCGGGAGTACCTGCAATATAAGATATTGTCTATTATTTTTGATTCAAAATATGGTCATGAATTAGCCTTTATGGGTGGTACGGCATTGCGGATCGCTTATGAGCATAACCGGTTCTCGGAGGATCTTGATTTTGATAATCTGGGCCTGGATCGCCGGGATTTTGGACAGATGACTGAGCTGGTGAAAAGGAAACTGGAGCTGGAAGGATACCTGGTGGAGATCAGGAATGTTTTTAAGGGGGCCTGGCACTGTTATCTGAAGATCAACCGGGTATTATATGACTTGGGATTATCCGGATACAAAGAAGAAAAACTGCTGATCCAGATCGATGCTGAACCGCAAAAGTTCAAGTATCAGCCGGACCAGGTTATTCTTAATAAATTTGATGTTTTCCTGAGGATCAAGGTGGTGCCGGTGGATATATTGCTATCGCAGAAGATCTACGCCATTTTTCACCGGAAACGCACTATGGGCCGGGATTTTTATGATACGGTTTTTTTACTGGGGCGGAGCAAGCCGAATTTTGATTTTTTACAGGAAAAAATGGCAATCAAAGATCTGCCCGGTTTAAAGAAAAAACTGCTGGTTAAGTGCCAGAGCTTGGATTTTAAGCATTTAGCCAAGGATGTGGAACCGTTTTTGTTTGATCCGGATAATGCTAAGAAAGTTCTGCATTTTTGTGATTATATTAAAGAATTATAAATTAACCGGAAGCCACCTTCGAGGAGTCCCCTGGGAAGCGTGGACACCTCGCAGGTGTAAACAGATTAGACAAAGGGAGTATAGAATTACTTTAAAAATTATCATAACAGCAGTGCTTTTACTTCTTCTGCCGGTATATGCCCTGGCAGAAACTTTGACTTTTAGCGGGTATGCGGAGACGGGGGCGCGGGCGACGGATGAATCTGAGTACGAGCTAGAGCTGAATGACAATTATGTGTACCATAACTATCACGCTAAGGTGGCGCAGTCGTTCAGCGAGAGATTCGGCTATGACATAGGCGCGTTCCTGTACCAGAAAGATTATGAAGAGCTGAATAGCCTGAACAATGAATCCCGGGTATTTAATGCCGGGATTTTTTATTGGCTCTGCCCGCCAACAAACTCGGCGGGTTCGGTCAAATTCGACCTCGATATGAAGGTTAGGCGGAAAAGGTACGAAGATAATCTGGCCGGGGATTATGACCAGGTGATGATAGTCCCGGCGATCACCTGGAAGATGGCGGATAAGTCCTCAGTAGCGCTAAGCGCCGGTTTGAATAACTATAATTATCTCAACCGCGAGAATGAGACCAAGCGGTTCATCAGGGTGCGGGGAACAAAATATCTGTCTGAAGACAGGCTAATGTTGTCTGGCGGGGTCAGAGTGGAGCGTTTGGATGAAAGACAGCAGAACAGGTATAGGACGCAGAATAAGGCAGATGCAGGGCTGAGATATAAGGCAGACACACCCTGGCTGGAGAGCGTGAGCTTGAAAGCAGAGGCCGGCCGTGGCGATACCAAGGATGAGGATAATGACCTGGACCTTGATTACCGGTATTGGCAGGGGAGTGCCAGGACCTGGCATATTATAGGCGGGAAGATCAAGACTGACCTGGCTTATGAATATAGGAAGAAGGATTATCTGCTGGCGAATAATGATTTCCGGCAGTTTAGTATCAGCAATGGCTGGAATTATGAGTGGCTGTCCCTGGACCTGAAGCATAAGGAAGTGGCGTATGGGGACAGGGTGAATAGTAATTACCGCCGGGAGACACTGGGAGTGGGCGCACGGTATGCTAAGAGGATGGATTGGAATGCGAGGGCTGGGATGGAAGGGAATTATTACCGGTATGAGAATGGCGTAAATGACAAGAATAGGTATAATGTGATATTAGGTGGAGAGAAAGTATTGACTAAGCAGGGGCGGTTGGGTGTAGAATTGAAGTGGCGGATAACGAATAATAGTAATAGTGCGGATAAGAGGGATGCTGGGGTTAGGGTGACGGGGGAGTGGAAATACTAGATGGCAGATGGCACCCGCCTACGCCAAAGCTTCGGCGGGCAAGGTTGGCAGATGGCAGGAAGAGCAAAGGACATTAGACGTTGGTCGTTGGCCGATGGCCGTTCCCGCCAGAGGCGGGCAGGCGTCGTTGGTGGTAAGAGCGAAAGCCTGGAGTTAAGTCTTGATTTCGCTTGACATATAATATCTCTTATGGTATGTTTATACCATATACATGGTAACAAGAGGGAATGATGCTACTTAATGTACGGTCAAAAGTTGCGAAAAAAATACTGAACTATTTCTTCCTGAATGAAACCAGGAAGGCCTATGTGAATGAAATAGCCAGGATTATTGGAGAAGAGGCTAAGAACGCCCATAGGATTTTGCTGCGCCTGGAAGAAGCAGGAATTCTTAAGAGTGAATATGCCGGTAAGGAAAGGTATTTTTCCGCGAACTACAAAGAGCCATTATATAAAGAATACAAGAAGATCTTTCTTAAGACGGCTGGTGTTGAATTAAGCATTACTAATAAGTTGACGAATCTCACAGGATTAAAGGAAGCCTATATATATGGGTCTTATGCTGATAATAAATTCGGCACGGAAAGTGATATAGACCTGCTATTAGTTGGGAAACACAGCAGTATAGAAGCGGAAAAGACCTTGCATGATCTACAAAAGAGTATTGGGAGGGAAATAAATATTGTAAACATGACTCAGGAAGAGTTGAAAAAGAGGCAAAAGAATGAGGATCAACTAATAATAGAGATATTCAAAAATAAAACTAAAAGGATAATATGAGATTTGATAAGAACTATTTTATAAAGCAGAATTTTAGTCAAAGCGAGCTGAATAAATATAAAAAGTCGGCTGAAAGAGATCTATCCATAGCTCATAAAGACAAGGAAATAGAAGTAATATTCCATTTCAGTTATATGGCATTGTTAAAGATAGGGATATACACAATAGCAAAAGAGGGTTACCGGGTAAAAAGCAGGCCAGGGCATCATGTACAGATCATTGAAGTGCTTAGTGGCATATTAAAATCAAAAGATATTGCTATAATTGGTGACAAGATGCGCAGGGACAGGAACCTCGATCTATATAGCGCGAGTGCGCTAATAACGAAGAAAGATGTGGAAGAATATTATAAATTTGTATTGGATCTTTTTCAAATAATTAAGTAATAGAAAGAATCTTTTCACATCAGGAAACTGGCACTGTTTTTTCACT
>CAZFDO010000174.1:2133-3573 GCA_964517965.1 uncultured Clostridia bacterium | reverse complement strand
GTATTTAAAAAAGAAAGGAGATAGCCTAAAAAAAGGAAAAATAGCGATCATTAAATAATATAATAAAAGAGGGGGATGCAGTGAAAAGAGTGTTCAGTTTGGTTATAATGTTATTAATCAGCTTGTCACTGGCTGCGGGTATGAGTGCCAAAGAACCGCGGGTAAGTATTATCCAGCAGAAGACCGGTGACTACCAGTTGCTCGTAGAAGGCAAGCCTTTTATTGTGCGTGGCGTATGCTACAGCCCGATAGCTATCGGGAAAAATTATGAACATAATTTTTGGGATGATCCTGGCAAACCCTGGATCAATGTTGATGGTCCCTTAATGAAAGAAATGGGAGTCAATACGATCCGGATCTATCAGGAAGGGGAAAGTCCCTCGCAAACCCGTCAGCTTATTCGCGACCTGTATGAGGAATTTGAGGTGCGTACCATTATGACCCATTACCTTGGATTCTGGGCTTACCCGTCGGCTAATTACGCTGATAAGGATTTCCAGAAACGGACGATCCTGGATGTGGAAAGAATGGTGAAAGAATATAAAGATGAGCCGGGAGTGCTGATGTGGTGCCTGGGTAACGAGAATAACTTCTCTTTCGGGCCGCAAAAAGTCAATCCCTGGACGACCAAGGAAATAGAAGCCATGAAAGATCCTTACAAGAAAAGGACAGCTAAAGCAAAAATATACTACCAGTTCATTGAAAAAGTAGCCAAGGCCGTTAAGAAGATCGACCCTGACCACCCCATCATGATGGGCAACGGTGACCTGGCTGATGTGGAGATCGCCAAGCGCTACTGCACTAGTGTTGATGTGCTGGGCTCAACTGTATATCGCGGCACGTCTTTCGGAAACCTGTTCAAGGAAATAGAGATCAAGTGGGGAAAACCGATCATTTTCAGCGAATTTGGCTGTGATTCTTATGACGCCTACAAACAGAAAGAGGATCAGGACACACAGGTTGCTTTTATCAAGAACCAGTGGACCGAGATTGCCAATAATTTTCCGGGGAATCCAAATGGTGCCGGTAACAGCCTGGGCGGTTGTGTGTTTTCCTGGAACGATGAGTGGTGGAAAGCAGCTGAGGCTGATTCGAACAGTTGGTCGGTACACGATACCAGCGGACAATGGTGCCATGGAGCTTATTATTATGATATTAAAGCTCCGGAAGGCATGAATATGAATGAAGAATGGTGGGGCATAGTATCCCTGGACCCGGAGCAGGATGTACTTGGTAATAATAAGCGCATCCCCAAGAAAGCATATTATATGTTAAAAGATTTATGGCTGCAGGAAGAAAATTCTGAAAATTAAAGGAGCGAAATAAAAAATGAAGAAGAGAATTACTGGTTTGCTGCTGTTAGCAGTTGTAATACTGTCCATCGTCCCGGCCTGGGCGCAGGAACCTGCCGGCAGTATAAAAAAATTAAAGGTAGTCCCT
>CAZFDO010000174.1:0-2123 GCA_964517965.1 uncultured Clostridia bacterium | reverse complement strand
TCCTGGGAAGTGCTGGGCAAGGTCTATTTAATGTGGGAGCAGGTGGAAAACACATTTTATTATAATGTCTACCGGGATGGAAAAGTAGTAGGCCGGGCGCGTGATCCTTTCTATGTGGACAAGAAAGCTACTGCCGGAGTGAAGGCCATATATAAAGTAGTAGCGACCAAAGGCGGTAAAGAAGGCGCAATCAGTACTGACGTAGCCGTCAATCTGCCGGCGACAATCGCCCTGCCCAAAGAAAAAGTGGAATTCCGCGAAGATGATATTTATGTGAACGGTGAGAAATATGTAGTCTGCGGTATCGGCTATGCGCCCTACCGCCCGCATACTTCACCGAATAAGCCTTATCCCCGTGATTACGACGTGGTGGAGAAAGATTTCCAGTCAATGATAAAAATAGGGTTTAACACTATCCGCAATTGGTCTGGCCGGGATCTGGATGAGTATATGATGGAGCTGGCCCATAAATACGGGCTTTTGATCATTCAAGGCATGAGCGTCTGGGTGCCGCCAATGGCAGATTTTTCCGATAAGAGTTTTTGGGATAATTCCCTGTCTACGGTAGAAGATGAAATGAAAATCAACCGGGAGCACGGCAATATTATCGGTTATCTCTTGATGAACGAACCGCCTCCGGGAAAGATCGCCCAGGCCAGCCTGGCTAAAACTGACGAGTTTTACGCTCTCCTTACGTCTAAGATCAAAGAGTTGCAGCCGGGCGCCTATGTGTCGCTGGCGAACTGGCCCCGGTCGGATATGTTAGATACTTCTGGCTGGGATTTTGTTTGTATTAACCATTATGGTTATGATAAATCACATGTGGTGAACATGGGGTACCGCGGCTATCTTGGCTGGTTAAAGAGGTCATCGGCTAAAGGCAAACCGCTGATCGGTACTGAATATGGCTATAGCATTTCTAAGCGCGGCGAAGGCGAGTTTGGTTATGGCGGTAATACTGAAGAACAACAAGCTACCGGGATCGTCAATGACACCTATGCTATGATCGCTGAAAAAGGTAATGGCGCTTGTATTTTCTCCTGGGTAGATGAGTGGTGGAAGAATAATGAAGGGGAAGGTGACGAAGACCGGCATGAGGAGACTGAACCGGAAGAATGGTTTGGCATAGTAGCTATGCTGGATGATGTGAATCTAACCGGTACTCCGCGCAAAGCAGTTGGCGCGATGGATAAATTTTATGAAGCGGTAGTTATTAATCCGCGCGACGCTAATAAAGTGCAAGGTATAGTGCCGGTGGAAGTCTATACCAAGACAGCACTTTTACCTGATCTGGCCAAGGTTGAATATTCCACTGATGGCAGTACCTGGCAGGAGTTGTCCAATACCGCCAACTGGTGGAGGGGTGAACTGGATACTACCGCCTTAGACAACGGCAAATATAATTTTAAAGTGCGCTATACGACCAAAGAGGGCAAGGAAGTAGTGAATAAACAGCCGTTGGACATGTATGTCGCCAATAATGAACAGATTAAACAGCAAAATTTAACGGTGAGTACAGACCAGGTTGTATATAAAAACAATGACACTGTGAAAATAACCGTGAAATACACTGAAAATGGACGGCCTGTCGCCGATAAAAAAGTTGAATACTGCGTCACGCAGATCGGGACTATTACCGCTTCTTGCCGTAATATAGCCGGAGCGGAACTGACTACGGATAAGGACGGGATCATTAAAGCTACCTATGTGGTCAAGGATGAAGAACGGCCGCATTTCCTGAATATTTCCGCGGCTGTTTCCAGCGAGCAGGAAGTAGGGCAAAGATTTTCCGAGATGATCGTCGTGGAAGTGAACCAGGTGCAGAAGTAAATGTAGAAATCGCTTGACTAAAATGCGGATCTCTGCTATTATTATCATTGAAAGGTGTAAAACCATTTTGTGGGAGTAACGCCTTCAGAATGTAGAAAGAAGGAGGAACGGCTGTTGATGAAAGGAAAAGTTAAATGGTTTAATGACGCCAAAGGTTACGGCTTCATTGAAAAAGAAGACGGCAGTGGTGATGTATTCGTACATTACTCTGCGATCAACGGCGAAGGATTCAAGAGCTTAGCCGAAGGGCAAGCAGTTGAGTTCGACGTTGAAGATGGCGCAAAAGGCCCACA
>CAZFDO010000173.1:0-3577 GCA_964517965.1 uncultured Clostridia bacterium | reverse complement strand
GCCCGCTGGAACTGGTGGCGATTGCCTAAAAAAGGGGTAGCTATCCTGATGTACCATAAGATCGGGTTGCCGCCGCAGAATTCCCAGCTCAGAAATCTCTGGGTGAGCCAGAAAAAGTTCGACCGGCAGCTGCGGTACCTGAAAGAACACAATATACCGGTTATCACCTTTACTGATTATTATCGCCTGTTGCAGGAAAAGAAAGTTCCTGAAAAAGCAGCTATTATCACTTTTGACGATGGCTATCAGGATAATTACGCTGAAGCTTTCCCGCTATTAAAAAAATATGGGTTCAAAGCCATGTTTTTCCTGGTGAGTGATAATATCGGCGAAATTAATAAGTGGCATGATCCGGCCACAGAACCCCATCAGAAGATGCTGACCCTGGAACAGATAAAAGAGATGCAGGATGCTGGTATGGAATTTGGCGCCCATACCTTGAGCCATCCAAATCTCAATAAGCTGGATACAGAAAATGCTGATATCGAGATCAAAAAAAGCAAGATAGCGCTGGAAACAGCACTAGGAAAAACGATAGATATATTTGCCTATCCCTACGGGGCAGGTGCCTATAATCCAGCAATCAAGCAATTAGTTAAACCTGCCGGGTATAAACTGGCGGTGGGTATCAAACAGGCCATCAACAGTTTTGGGCAGGAAGACTATTTTGCCCTGAAGCGCATCACCGTTCGCGGTGACGAAAACATGTTCGATTTTTATCTTCAATTAACCAGAGGAAAGAACAGACTATAAAGTGAAAACAATAGAATTAAAACCAAACTCGAAGATACTGGTGGTCCAACTGCGGCGGATAGGGGATGTATTGCTAACGACCCCGGTTCTACGGGCTTTACGGCGCAAATTCACTGAAGCGCAGATAGATTTCCTGGTAGAGAAACCAGGCTCAGAGATCTTAGCCGACAACCCCTATATTAATAATTTACTGGTCTATGATAAGAACGATCAGTTCAAGTGGATACGCCGGATAAGAGCGGCAAAATACGATGTTATCCTGGATTTCTTAGGCAATCCAAGGACCGCTTGGATCGTCGGGTTGAGTGGGGCAAAACACAGGGTTGGATTCAAGCGCGCCGGCAGGGATTTTGTCTATACGGCAAAAGTTACTCCTGATCCGGTACCTCAATATGTCCCTGCTTTTAAGCTGGATTTGCTAAAACCTTTAGGTATAGAATATAAAAATGTGGAACTTGATTTACAAGTTAGCGCTTCAGCCAAGGAAAGGATCAGCAATTTCCTGGCTAAAGAAAATATCAGGGAATCCGATACTCTGGTTGGTATCAGCCCAACCAGCCGGCGCCAGGCCAGGCGATGGTTAAAGCAGGGGTTCGCCGAAATTGCCGATTTATTGATGCAGAAACACGGCGCTAAAGTAATATTTTTATGGGGTCCTGGTGAAGAAACATATATTGACGATATTATCAATATGATGAAGACCCGGCCGCTTAAATCACCGGCCTTGACTATTGCCGAATCTGTGGCCTTGACCAGTAAATTAAGCCTGTTTATCGGTAATGATAATGGCCCGATGCATATTGCCCAGGGGCTGAAAATACCAACCGTGGTAATTTTTGGTCCGACTCAGAGTGCCAACTGGAGCGAGCCTGACCCGCGGAATATCGTGGTCAAGGCAGATGTCACTTGCCTGGAATGTAATAAACAGGAATGCGCCTGCCTGTGCTGTATGGATAGAGTGACGGTAGTGATGGTAGAAGAGGCGATCAAAAAAGCAGTATCTTTATAATATCTGGCGCGTCTTCAGTTAAAATCAATTGTAGTCCTGAAAGAAAGCGAGGTTATGAATGATAAATAAAAAACTCCAGAAACATTTCCTCATGATGGGCAAAGGGGAGAAAGATGCCCCGGTGGCTTTGGATTTATTGCTGGCAGCCTTGAGCTTGCTCTATATCTCCATTGTAAAAATCAAACAGTATATCTACGTAAAATTTAAGAAGAAAAAGCATCTCTCTGCAGCCGTGATCAGCGTGGGGAACATTACAGTAGGGGGAACCGGGAAGACTCCTTTTGTCATTATGCTGGCCAAATATCTCAAGAACCGGAAGAAAAAAATGGCTATTTTAAGCCGCGGCTATAAAAGAAAAAAATCTATCGGCCGGGGAGAGGGTCTGGAAAAAGGGATTAGCGTGGTTTCCACTGGCAAAGAAGTTCTCTTGACCCCGGAAGAGGCTGGAGACGAGCCGTACATGATGGCCCGCTACCTGAGCAATGTGCCGGTCCTGGTAGGGCCTGACCGTGTCAAAAGCGGGCAATATGCCATTGACAGTTTTAGCAGTGAAGTGCTGATCCTTGATGACGGATTCAGTTATTATCCTTTATACCGCAACCTGGATGTAGTATTGGTAGATGCCACCTGCCCGTTTGGCAATCACTACTGTTTACCGCGGGGTATTATGCGGGAGCCGATGAGCGGCTTAAAAAGGGCCGATGTGATCGCCCTGACCAAAGCCAACCTGATGAGCCCTGAAGAAGTGGACCTGATCATCAATAACATAAAAAAATATAATGCCTATGCCACTATTTTGAAATGCGTACATAAACCAATGGACCTGATCAACCTGGCTACCGGGGAAACAATGACGGTGAGTTTCCTGCGCAATAAGGAGATAGCGGCCCTGTCCAGTATCGGCTCGCCGGAATCCTTTGAAAAGACCTTGGAGGAGATCGGCGCTAAAGTCGTGAAAACCATCCGGTATCCTGATCACCATTATTACACCAGAGATGATTTTATCCATATCCTGGAACAAGCTGAATATAATTTTATCGTCACGACGGAAAAAGACACTACCCGGTTCAAAAAGGAATTCTGGAACCTGGAAAAGATCGCCCGCATCAATTTTTTCTCACTGCGCATAGAAATGGACATTATTAAAGGTGAAGCTGATTGGCTCAAAAAACTAAAACAATTAGTATTATAGAATACCTGCTGGCCAGTATTTTTATTTGTCTGGTGCGGTTATTGCCTTATCGCTGGTCTTTGCGGCTGGGAGCCGGCATGGGCGTGCTGGTGTTCAAGCTATGGGGTAAACGCCGACAGGTCACTATTCATAATTTAACAAAAGTATTCCCGGATAAAGATCCTGCAGAGATCAGGGAGATAGCTATAAAAGTTTACCAAAATATCGGTAAAACCCTGATCGAGTTTATTAATGCCGGAGCCTGGAGCAAGGAACAACTGCTGGAAAAGGTTTCATTCGAGGGACGGGAAAATTTAGATGCTGCGCTGGCTAAAGGCAAGGGAGTCGTTTTTTTAGGGGCGCATTTTGGTAATTGGGAATTATTAGGCATAGCTCTCAGTGCGGTGGGGTATAAAGTAAACGTGATCGCCCGGCCGCTCGATAATCCGCTGTTGGATAAAGTCGTGAATGATATCCGCAGTAAGTTTGGTACCTGGATCATTGCCAATAGCAACAGCATCAAAGAGGTGATCAGGGTTTTGCGGAAAAATGAAACAATCGGTATCTTGATGGACCAGAATCTGTATGAAAACGCCACGTTTGTTGATTTTTTCCATGAATTAGCAGCGACTACCCCGATCATA
>CAZFDO010000172.1:2426-3664 GCA_964517965.1 uncultured Clostridia bacterium | reverse complement strand
TTTTTAGCATTCTTGCCAAGGGGAGAGAGCCATAAGAAGCTCTATAAAACAAACTAAGAGAGAAAATATGGTGGTGGTTATCAAACATATCTCAACTGTGAAAAGCTTATCTCTTTTCGTCCTTGTAGTTTTTAGCGTGATAGTATTTTATTCGGTTTCTTTTGCCGAGAACATTATTATCATCAAAAGTCAGAACCTGCCACAGTATAATATGGCTTTGGAGGGTTTTAAAAAAGAGATGAAAAGCAAAGGTTATACAGAAGGCGGTAATTTAAAAGTAACCTATTCTGACCTGTCTTCTGTCCCGGGGAATCTGGGATCCTTTGATCTTATCTATGCTATCGGCACTGAAGCAGTGAAAGTCGCTATCGAAAAAGAAAATAAAAAGCCTATTGTTTTCTCCATGGTTTTAAATCCTGCCAAAAACAACATCATGAAAAGTAATGTGACCGGCGTAGCCCTCGATGTTCCTGTCAAGCAATCATTAGAAATAATCAAAGAGATGGTTCCCAATGCTAAAACTGTGGGCATCATTTATGACCCTGACTACAGCCAGTCTATGGCTAATGAAGCCAAGAGCATAGCTGGTAATTATGGTTTGTCCATTGTGGCCACTGCTGTTAATTCTTCGCCTGAAGTTGCCAAAGCGATCAAGGATATGGTTGGCCAGATAAATGTTTTCTGGTTGATCCTCGATCCCACCATAGCGACCAAAGACACCGTTCCCTTTATCATGAATCAGTGCCAGCAAGGCAGCATAGCTGTATTTGGCTTTGCTTCCTTCCTGGTCAAGGTAGGAGCGATAGCCTCGCCGGTACTGGATTACGAAGATATCGGCCGGCAGTCTGGCGATATGGCCGGTGATATTTTGGCTAAAGGCGGGGCTTTGCCGCCGCTGGCTTTTCCGCGTAATTTGAACCTGGCGATCAATACCAAGACCGCCGGGGCGCTCGGCCTGAAGATCAGCTCCGATGTGACCAAGCGGGCAGTGGAAACGTATAACTAATAGTGTAGGAATTTGAAATCCTACACTTGATTTCACTGATTACTTAGAAACCTGCCTGCCGGCAGGCAGGGATTACACCGATTAAAAACATATATATTTGCGTAATCTGTGTAATCGTCTTTTAAAATCCGTGTAATTCGGTTAGTACTGAGCAAAGCGAAGACTAACTTAAAAAGGGAGATAACACAGTGGTACTGAATCTACAAAATAAGCTTATAATGTTCACAGCCGG
>CAZFDO010000172.1:0-2416 GCA_964517965.1 uncultured Clostridia bacterium | reverse complement strand
ACAGCCGGGTTGATCGTGCTGATTGCCTTATTTTTTAGTACGTACCTGATCAATCACGAAAGCACTCTATTGCTTACTGCCTTAGAAAAAAGAGGGGAAACCATTGCCAACGGTATTGCCAATAACTGCCAGTTCAGCGTACTGGCGGAAGACCGGGCCAGCCTGGGGAATTTTGTAGAAAGCGCCATGAAAGAAAAAGATGTATCTACAGTGAGCATTATCAATAAGGGCGGGCGTTTCCTGTCCCATAATGTGCAGGCCAAGGTAGACAAAACCATAGAAACAGAAATCGAGAAAAAAGGCCTGGAAACCAAGGATGTGTCTATTCAAAAGCCTGATAGTAAAACTATCGTTATTACTGTCCCGGTGATCAGCAAAGTGACCCAATCTTCAGGTGGCGGCGGGTCAGACCTGGAATCCATGATGGGTTTGGGAGCCGGCGGCGGCGGGTCTGAAAAACAAGGAACCGCAGAAGTGAAGACGGAAGTCATCGGGGCTGTCCAGATCAATATGAATACCACCGGTATCAGCGATGAGCTGCGTAAGATAAAAACGCTCATCTTTTTATTTACCTTAATTATAGTCTTGGTAGGTATTGCAATAATTATCGGGTTCTCCCGCATCACTTTCAATCCGCTCAAGCAGGTGATCCATAAGGTCCAGAAAATTTCCGAGGGAGAAATTGAAGAGGAATTGCAGATCAAGTCAAATGATGAGATCGGTGAGCTGGGCCGGGCCTTCAATCAAATGGTCAGGTATGTGCAGGAAATTGCTAATAATGCCAATTTGGTCGCTCAAGGCGAGCTGAACACGGAGATCACGCCGCGGTCTGAACGGGATGTCCTGGGTAATGCCTTTAAAGAGATGGTCGGCTACCTGCAGGAAATGGCTGAACTGGCGCAAAAGATCTCCCAGGGTAATATCAGCGGTAATATCCATCCGCGCAGTGATAAGGATATCCTGGGCGTAGCGTTCAAGGAAATGGTCAGTTATTTCCAGGAAATGAGCCAGCTGGCGCAGGAAATCTCCCAGGGTAATATCAGCGGTAACATCCGCGTTCGTTCGCAGTTTGACGTTTTAGGGACTTCTTTTAAGCAGATCGTGGAATATCTGCAGGAAATGGCCGGGATCACCCAGGAAGTTTCCCGCGGTAATTTAACCACGGCTATTAAGCCGCGCTCCACTAAAGACCTGATCGGCAATGCCCTGTCTTCCATGATCACGGGATTACGCGACCTGATCTCCCAGATCCAGGAATCTTCCAACCAGATCCATTCCCGGGCCAATGAAATGGCTTCCTTATCCCGGACCTCCAGCGAAGCAATCTCGCAGATGGCTTCCAATGTCAGCCAGATATCAGTATCCATTACCAAGATCTCCGATACTACGCAGACCGTGGCCACAGTGGCGCAAAAAGCCGCCAAGACCGCGGAGACCGGCGATGAGAATATCAGCGGCGTCATTGCCAAAGTATCGCATTCCAAGGACAGCGCTTACCAGTCTGCAGACCTGATCAAGAATCTGGGCAAGCGTTCCATGCAGATCGGCGAGATCATTAATTATATTACCAAGGTAGCTGATCAGACCAACTTGCTTTCACTCAATGCGGCGATCGAAGCGGCCCGGGCCGGAGAGGCTGGACGCGGCTTTGCCGTGGTCGCTGATGAAGTCAGGAAGCTGGCTGAAGGCTCGGCGCAAAGCGCCAGCGAGATCGCGCGGCTCATCAGTGAAGTGCAGGCGGAAACTGCCAAGGCCGTAACCGCCGTGGAAATAGTGGCCAAAGATGTGGGCGAATCAGCGACCGTGACTCAGGATGCCGGCAAGAGCTTTAAGGATATCAGCCAGGCCGCCAAGAATATCGCCGGCCAGATCGAGGATATAGCGGCGAGCTCCGAAGAGACTGCCGCCAGCGCCGAAGAAGCCAGCGCCTCCAGCGAAGAGCAGGTCGCGACCTTTGAAGAGATCTCCACGTCGATAGAAAACCTGAAGGAGATCGCGGAGAGCCTGAAGGATTCGGCGAGCAAATTTAAGTTATCATAAGTAATGAATAGGAATTTTGCCAATAAATAATCGGTGTAATCGTTTTTAGAAATCAGTGTAATCAAGTTTTTACTAAATTTTTTAAAGTTTTTTCTTTACAAGTTTTTTTGATAGTGATATAATGAACCAAAGAAAAATATTCTCTTAATTATATATAGGAAGAGATGGATTTGATACATAACAGAAGGAGGTGAGCGGCCGAAATAAAAAGTTTTTCCGAAATAAAAAATCAAGAAAGGGGTGTAAACGATGGAATTGAAAAAAGTTTTGAAAAGTTTAGTATGTCCTTTATTTATCTTAGTTATCATGTTTTGTTTAGTAGTGCCGGTAATGGCAGCGGAACAAGCCGTCACCGAGTTGGCTCTTTTCGGTGAGG
>CAZFDO010000171.1:0-3682 GCA_964517965.1 uncultured Clostridia bacterium | reverse complement strand
AACTGTTGATGCGTCGTGGTTGCAGGATGTATGGCCAGAGACTTGGCATCCCCGACATTAGCCAAATGCGAGATTAGCTGTAATGAATCAATAAATTTCTTCCCTGCTTCCAGCCCGCCTTTAATACCGAATCCCAGGATCGCGCCTGCGCCTTTAGGCAAATACTTCTTGGCTCTGGCTTTTTCCGGACTAGAGTCAAGTCCAGGATAATTCACCCAGGAAACTTTGGGATGCTTTTCCAGATATTTGGCTACAGCCAAGGCATTCTCAGAATGCCGGGGCAACCGCAGATGAAGAGTTTCTAATCCCTGCAAGAAAAGAAAAGAATTGAAAGGCGATAAAGCCGGGCCAAGGTCTCTTAACAATGTTACCCGGGCTTTAATAATATAGGCAATATTGCCCAATGGTTTCAAAGCTTCGACAAAGTTAATGCCATGATAACTAGGTTCCGGTTCGGCGATCAAGGGGAATTTGCCATTGGTCCAATCAAATTTTCCTGAGTCGACAATTATACCGCCGATCGAAGTCCCGTGTCCACCAATGAATTTGGTCGCCGAATAGACAATAATGTCCACGCCGTGATCAAATGGCCTCAAGATATAAGGAGAAACCGTATTATCCAATATCAAAGGGATGCCATTTTTGTGCGCCAGTGCGGAAAGAGCTTCCAGGTCAGTTATATCCAATTTCGGGTTACCTATTGATTCCGCGTAGATGGCTTTGGTCTTAGGGGTAATAGCCTTTTGGAAACCCGCCAGGTCATTGGATTTCACAAAGTTCACCTTGATGCCTAAACGCTTAAAAGTGTAGTGAAATAGATTGTATGTTCCGCCATAGAGGTTATCAGCCGAGACTATCTCATCCCCAGCTTGGGTAATATTAAGGAGGGCAATGGTGATAGCGGATTGCCCACTGGCCACTGCCAAGGCCCCTACTCCGCCTTCTAAAAGGGCTATCCTTTTCTCAAAGACATCTGTGGTGGGATTCATCAGCCTGGTATAAATATTCCCGAATTCCTTTAAACCAAATAGGTTCGCTGCATGTTCTGTGCTCTTGAACTGGTACGAGGTCGTCTGGTAAATAGGTACGGCCCTGGAACCGGTTGTGGGGTCAGCTTCCTGTCCCCCGTGTAAAGCTAATGTTTCTACTTTTAACTTTGAATCAATTTTAGTCATTGTTTTTTCTCCTTTGTTTAAATATAATACATAGTCAGGTCTTTTTTATTGCCTTCTTCATATTTTTTGCACATATCGGCAAAACTGGTATGGTCAACCACCTCCTCAGTCAAAATCCTTATTTTATCCCAAATTGGACGGAACACACATCTCAACTCTTCGCTGCATTTCTGATAACAACTCTTGCTGACGCAGGTAATCGGTGAAGCCGGGCCTTCCATTAAGCGGATAATTTCTCCTAACTTGATATCTTTTGGCTTTCTAGCCAGCGAATATCCTCCTTTGGCGCCGCGCAGGCTCTTTACATATCCAGCGCCTTTAAGAGCCAGCAGGATCTGTTCCAAATATTTCAAGGGTATATCCTGTCTCTTGGCTATTTCCTGCATCCTGACTACCCCGCTGTTATAATTTAGCGATAAATCAAGCAAAGCCTTCAATGCGTAATCACCGCGAAATGATATTTTCACCTGGCCAAACCTCCACCTTAAGCTTTCATAAACATAAACTTGACAGATTAATCCTACTAATTCTATCAAGTTAATATATATTAACACAATATCTATTTCCTGTCAAGTACTTTTTTGAATTAATAATTATTTATTATTCGGTGCAGTGCTCATCACGTATATCATCCGGATTGACCGGGGAGGGTTTGCCTATCTTTTTATAATAATCATCTATAGCTGACTTAAGAGCTTGTTCTGCCAGGACCGAACAATGCATCTTGACCGGAGGCAAGCCGCCCAACGCTTCAGCTACCGCCTTATTAGAAATTTCCAGGGCCTCTCTAATATTTCTACCTTTCACCATGTCAGTGACCATGGAACTGGTAGCAATAGCTGCGCCACAGCCAAAAGTCTTGAATTTGGCATCAGTGATAATGCCATCCTTTACCTTTATATATAGCTCCATAATATCACCGCAGATTTGGTTTCCCACATGGCCGATGCCATCCGGGTTCTCCATCTCCCCCACATTGTGGGGACTACGGAAATGTTCCATTACTTTTTCGCTATACGGACTCATGTTTTTCCTCTGTTTTCTCCAAGGGGACAGTGACATAAAAAGTGCTGCCCTTGCCTACGATACTTTCTACCCACACCTTGCCCTGATAATTTTCTATTATTCTTTTGACCAGGGTTAATCCTAATCCCAAAGATCCGCTTTTAAACTCGAAAGTGCCGGAGGAGTGATGGTCATCAGACTTCACTTCATAAAAACTTTCAAAAATATTTTCAAACTCATTTTCCGGAATGCCGATACCGGTATCAGCGATCTCCGCCTGGATCTTATCCGGGAACGTCTTGGTCCGGATCGTGATCTTTCCTTCATCCGGAGTGAACTTAATCGCGTTCATGACCAAATTAGTGACCACCTGGTTCATTTCCCGCTTGTTCATCTTGGCTAGCGGCAAATTCTGGTCAAGCTCCATAACCAAGGCCTGCTTGCGTTTCTGCGCAAATATTTCCAAATCGCCATATACTTCCTTAATGAGGTCATTTAAATTAAGGTCATTTCTTTTTTCCAGCTTATCTTTTTGTTCAGTCTTAACCATATCCAATACATTATCAATAGTCTGCAGGTAACGGTTGATGATTTCCTTGGCTTTGGCGCATTTTTGCTTAAATTCTACTTCCTTGTCCTTAAATATGCCCAGCTCAAACAGGCTGATATACCCATTGAGCACGGTTAAGGGGGTACGGAATTCATGGGAAGCTATGGAGATAAACTTGGATTTCATTTGTTCTTTTATTAGCAGGTCCTGGTGGGCCTTCACGAGAGCTGCCTTCCCCCGGTTTTCCAGCTGGACCAAGATATGTACGGTGAAACCCATAATGATGTAGAGAATAATTTCCAGGGCATTGTCCAATACCCAGCTGGTCCCCAATTGCTGCGGCGGGGGCCAGATCCTCAGCATATAAAAGAAACTGCTGATAAAAGCTGTTGCAGTTACGCCTAGCGGGCCAAGCCTGAAAGCCGCATAGATGATCGGGATATAATATAATTTACGGAAAACACCATGTAAGAAAACATTATCAGGAGAACTAAAATAGTGACCGCAGGTAATAGCCGCTATAAGAATAATTAATATAGAGAAGTCAGTCGTTACCTTTTTGTTTTTCATAGATAGCCTCTGTTAGTCGAGCAAATTCAGCGATACTGAGGGTCTCAGCCCGCCGTCCGGGTTCAATACCCGCTTCCTTTAGGCTCAGGTCAATCGAATCAACATTGATTCCATAATTATGCTTCAAACTGTTTAAAATAGTCTTGCGTCTCTGGGCAAAGGCCGCTTTAACCACCTTTTTAAAAGTAGGAACACTGGGCACTTTCTCCCGCGGTTGCGGTAAAAATTCTATCTCGATCACTGCTGAATCTACTTTGGGAACCGGCGTGAAACAATTGGCTGGCACTAAACGCACAATACGAACTGCCGCGTAAAATTGCACCATAATGGATAATACGCCATAATCCTTACCCCCTGGTTCAGCAGCTAACCGCAGGGCAAC
>CAZFDO010000170.1:0-3683 GCA_964517965.1 uncultured Clostridia bacterium | reverse complement strand
CAAATAGCAAAAATCAAAATAAAGGTGAAAAGCTTTTATATTTTTGAATTTTGGTTTGTGATTTTGATATTGAATATTTGATATTTTAAATTAGGATTTAAACGAGGTTATATGTTGATTTTTCTTAAAAATAGAAAGGGTTTGAGCGGGGTGGAATTTGTGATTGCGATCGTGATCATTAGTTTGATCACTATTGTCCTGTATGATATCCTGCGCGAAGGGACCAATGCTTATAAATACCAGGATGTCCAGACTAATGCGGTCCAGCAGGCCAGGACCGCGATCGAAAAATTGTCCCGGGAAATCCGGCAAGCGGATATTTCCACCATTGCCATCACTACTCTTGACGCCAACCGTGACCGGCTCGATTTCAGCGCTCCGCTGGAGCTGGAAAATCCTGATGATATGCAGATTGTTCGTTATGAACCGCAATTAGACGGGACCCTGGTGCGGACCGTCACCTATACCGGCGGCGGGTCAGATACCAATGTTGTCGCCAGCAATGTCCAGAAATTATATTTTAATGTGGAATATGAAGGCCAGGTCACTATCCGCCTGCAGGTGACGGCCAGCGGACAGACCGTAAATATGGCCACTAAAGTGCGGCCCCGGAATAAACCGCCGGACCAATAATAAGAGGTACTAATGTATCTAAAAAACAAGCGTGGAGCTATTCTTTTAATGGCTATCGGGATAGTCCTATTTCTCCTGATATTGGGGATATTATTTATCAATATACTGACCACTGATGTGCGCGTAGCCACTAGTTCCAAAAATTCTACGATAGCTTTATATATCGCTGAATCCGGGGTAAGCTATACCTTGCCAATGCTGGATTATGATGCTTCCTGGCGTACCGGGGTGACCATAAATTTCAATGGCGGCAGTTTTACTGTTACCCTGATTGATACAGACGGCGGTATTGTCTGGATCAGTTCTGTCGGGACCTATAAAGGAGCGCAACGGACAGTCAAGGTCAAGGTGCGCATGGGTCACTGGCCGATGTTCAAGTATTGCCCGGAGCGGACCGGGTACAGCTTCCCCCAGCATATTGTCGCCAAGGAGCTAGCGCAAAAATGGTATTACACCGTGGGTGATGATATAGATTCCTCGCCGGCTATTGATAAGAGCCGGATCGTATTCGGCTGTAATGACGACAAAATATATTGCCTGCGGGCTTCTGACGGTGTATTGCTATGGAGCTATACCACTGGCAATGATGTGATTTCATCTCCAGCGATTTATAAAGACTATGTATATGTTGGTTCTAACGACGGGTATTTTTACTGCCTCGGCCTGACCACCGGCAATCTGGTTTGGCGTTACCGCAATCCTACTAATCTGCAACCCTGGCAAGCTTCGCCGGCAGTCTGGAATGACGTAGTCTATACTGCCTGCAATGACGGGAAAGTATATGCGTTTGATTACTTGACCGGGGCTTTGAAAATCGGGTGGCCGTATTTGATTGGCACTAATGTTGGTATCTATTCATCCCCAACGATCGATACAACTCATGATGTTTTATATATCGGCGCGGATAACGGTTATTTTTATGCCCTTAACCTGTTGACCGGGACAATAGTCCCTGGCTGGCCGTTTGATATGGACGGAGAGATAAAAAGCACAGCCTGCGTCTCAGACAGCAGTTATTGGACTAAGAAAGGGGTGCAGATTGGCGGCGGCACCTATATTTACCAGTGTTCTTTTGCCGGCACTATTGCTTCATTTAACCCTAATGGTACTCGGTACTGGTTAGCCAATAAGGCATACGGAGAGATCAAATCTTCCCCGGTCTATTCACCGGAAATGGATAGGATATATGTAGGGTCGGGAAACAAGAAGCTTTATGGGTTCCGTTGCCGAGATGGAAAAGAGGATCATAATTATAGTACCAAGCGGGCTGTTGACTCAACCGGGGCAGTACAAAATGACCAGGTCTTTATCGGCAATGACGACAATAATGTCACCGCGCTGGATGTTGATGACCTGCATCGCCGCTTCCAGTATAATACCGGAGGCAATGTTGATTCTTCCCCGGCTATTTACGGGAACAATATGTATGTCGGCTCTGACAGCGACCGGCTCTATAAGTTTGCCAGCATGGTCACACCTACCGGAACCATCAATTTTGTCGAAGAATCCTGGCGGGACACTTTTTAAGAGCAGTGAGCCAGTAAAATCGAAAAGCAGTTGCCAGTCAGTAAAAAAACAGTAAGATCTAATTTTGTTTTACTGTCTTTCGTACTTACTGCTCTTCGCTCTTACTGGAAACTGTTTTTTGCTTTGACTGCTCTTCGCAGTTACTGTTTTTTTCTTTACAAAGGAAAACAATAGGCATATAATTAATAAACGGTAGCTATACCATATCTTGTGCTATTTTTATTCGAGCCCACAATATTTAGAAGAGGTAAGAATTGGCTAAATCTATAATCGGTTTGGATATTGGTACTAATAATGTAAAAGTCGTCGAGCTTATCGAGGGTGGTAAAGATTTAATTATTAAGCATGTTGGCTTTGCGGAGATCGAAGCTATCCCTGATTTAACCAATGAAGAAGACCGCCATAAAGCGCTCCTCAAAGCCATCAAAGCAGCCCTGCCCCAGTCTAGCTTGAAAACCAAAAGAGTAGTCACTGCCTTGAGCGGTAAATTAGTGATCAACCGTACTATTTCCTTACCTAAAGGTCCGGTGACCAGGCTGGCTCGTGAAGAAGTCAAAAAAATGATCATTGCCGAGATCGAGGCGGAGATCCCGTTCCCGGTAGAAGATGCGGCAGTGGATTTTTATATTATGGATGATCTGGCTACCTTAAAAGAGGAAAAGGTCCGGGTGGCTGTGGCTGTTGTCCCTAAAACAGAAGTTGAAAAAAATATCGCCTTGATGCGCGAGCTCGGTCTCGAGCTGGAGGCTATTGATGTGGTCCCGTTCGCGTTAATGAGAGGCGTCTCGGCTCTGAAACCGCGCCTGAATGTGGAAATCACCGGAGTTATCGAATTGGGCGCGTCTACCTCAGAAGTGGTGATCGCCAAAGGGCTGGACCTGCTTTTTACCCGCAATGTGCCCCTGGGCGGGAATCTGCTCACCCGGGTGATCCAGGATATTATGAACCTGGATTACGCTAAAGCTGAAAACTCCAAGAAGAAGGAAGGATTACCGCCGACGGTAGCGCCGCAATTTGAACGCATCGCCACGGAGATCCGCAATTCCCTGAGTTATTTCCAGCTGCAGGAACATAAAAAAGTTGACCTGGCTTTTGTCTGCGGCGGCGGCGGGAAATTAAAAGACGTCCTGCAGTTCCTGAAAGAGAAGATCGATATTCCGCTGGAGATCGCCAATCCGCTGGAAAATATTAAAAGCGAGATGAAAAATATTCCAGCTGATCTGCTGGCTGATATTACTCCTTTCTTGATCACGGCTATCGGCTTGGCCATGAAGGCCAAGAAGAATGAAAAACGCTTCAATCTTTTGCCGGAAGAACTGCGCAAAGAAGGCGTATCGCTTAAGGTCTACTATGTTGGCGCTGGCATTGCCACAGCAGCCATTATCATTCTCCTCTATCTGCTGCTGGCTTTTAAGATCAAGCAGAAAGAAAACAGCATTGCTGATATGAAAAAAGCTTTGAGTAACCTGCAATACGTAGTGGATAAAACCCAGGTGGCAGCGCAAACCCTGGCCGAAGTAACC
>CAZFDO010000169.1:0-3766 GCA_964517965.1 uncultured Clostridia bacterium | reverse complement strand
ATCGCGATCTTTAACCAGATCAGGACAATTTACCAGCAACAAAGAACCACTAAGTAATCCCCCGATGTTACATCGGGGCAAGTGTGTAATAAAACTAGGAGGAATTAATGAAAATCGGATTTGTAGGGTTTGACCTTAAGGAAGGCAAAGTAAAATATGAGGATGAGAGATTTAAAAACCTGGTGGAGAAATTCCAGCCCCAGAAAGAAACTCCGTTTTTTGCCGAGTTCATCAAAGACGAGATGCTGAATGTTGATGCTATCCTGATAAAATATGAAAAACTGCTGGACCTGCTGATCCAGGACATTGAAAAAATAGAAGGCCGCCTCGCCAAAACCCAGGATGAAAAAGAGAAGGCCCTGTTGAAAAAATGCCAGGAAGCCTTGGAAATGGAACAGCCCTTATGCAACATTCTTTTTGACGAGGAAGAGATCGCCATGCTGCGCGGGTTAGCACCGCTGAGCTGGAAGCCTACCTATGTCGCAGCCAAACAGGAAGAAGTTAATTTTCTGATCAATCGGGTCCTGCATAAGGCCAAGGCGATGTTTTTCTATACCGTAGGCAAGAAAGAAGTCCATGCCTGGCTTTTTCACGAAGGCAACACTATAGTGGATTGCGCCGGCGAGATACATACTGACCTGGCCCGCGGATTCATCCGCGCTGACATAGTCGGCTATGAAGACATGATGCAGTGCCATAATCTGCAGGAAGCCAAAACCAAGGGTGTCTTAAAAACCGTAGGCAAAGAATATCTCACCCTCGACGGCGATATTATCGAAATTAGATTTAACGTATAATCTGTTTTCTATACGCTAAACGCTACCCGCTATACGCTAAATGAGGAGGTAGAACATGACTGATTGTTTATTTTGTAAAATAATTAAAAAGCAGATCCCGGCGAAAATTGCCTATGAAGATGATCAAGTATTAGCTTTCCATGATATCAGTCCGCAGGCACCTGCGCATATTTTAATAATACCCAAAAAGCACATAGCCTCAATTAATGACCTGCAGGAACAGGATAGCGCCATCATCGGCTATCTGCACCAGATCGCTAAAAAACTGGCCCGGGAACTTAAGATCGAGAAGAGCGGTTTCCGGCTGGTCATCAATAATGGACCGGATGCCGGGCAGGCGGTGGGCCATATTCACCTGCATATCCTGGGCGGCAGGAAGCTGCAATGGCCACCGGGATGAGATATTGGAATCGATATACGGTTACGATGCCGGGTTGGGACAGAAAAACAAATTTGGTTTTATGATTAATATTAATATCCGCGTAATTCCTAGAGCGAAAAAGAATCTGGTCAAGATCGAGCCTGGCCGTCTAAAAGTATATCTCACGGCTCCGCCGCAAGACGGCAAAGCCAACAAATTACTTATAGCGGTCTTGGCTGAGCACTTTAAAGTAAAAAAGAAGCAAGTGTGTATATTAAGAGGAGAAAAATCTCAGGACAAGATAATAGAAATAATTAAACAAGGAGAATAAACATGCTATTAGACAAGATCAATGAAGACCTGAAAGACGCGATGAGAGCCAAGGATACGCTCAAGTTAGACACCCTGCGAATGTTTAAATCAGCGCTAGGTTATTATCAGATAGAGAAACAATTAAAAGAGGTCACTGATGAGGATGCTCTCGCCATCCTGCAAAAACAAGCCAAACAGCGCAAAGAAGCAATAGCTGGCTTTGAAAGCGGCGGCCGTACCGAATCCGCGGAAAAAGAAAAAAAGGAACTGGCCATCCTGGAGAACTACCTGCCCAAACAAGCGAGCTCGGAAGAGATCAGTAATATAATCCTGGCAACCATCGCTGAAGTCGGAGCCGTGAACAAAAAAGATTTCGGCAAAGTGATGAAGGCCGTGACCGGCAAGCTGAAGGGGCAGGCAGACGGCAAAGTCATCAGCCAGATCGTGAACGAAGAACTAGGGAAGAAAGAACAAGCTGCAAGCTGAAGGGGAAAATCATGACTGACTTAATAATATATGGGACCACAGTCAAAGTCATCCAAGGTGATATCACTGAGCTGATAGTGGATGCTATAGTGAATGCTGCCAATAATCAATTGGTCATGGGCGGCGGAGTAGCAGGAGCCATCAAAAGAAAAGGCGGCCAGGTCATCGAAGATGACGTAGTCAAAAAAGGGCCCATAGAAATAGGACAGGCAGTGGCTTCAGTAGCCGGCAGCCTGGAAGCTAAATATGTCATCCATGCAGCTACTATGGGTGGGGATTTTAAAACCGATGAATTTAAGATCCGGGAATCCTGCCGGAATGCCTTACGGGTAGCCAATGAACTTCAACTGAATTCAATTGCTTTTCCCGCGCTGGGCTGCGGCGTAGGCGGCTTTCCGGTAGTCGGCGCTGCCAAGATCATGGCCCAGGAAACTCTCCGGCACCTGCGTGAAAACAAATCTTCCTTAAAAGAGATCATCTTTTGCCTGTACGACAGGGAATCCTGTGATACTTTCAAGCGGGACGCGCTGGGCTACCTGGACTATATTGAAAATCAATTACAGAGCCCGTTTGCGACTGTAGATACGATCATTGATATCAACGGCTCCATAGTCCTCATCAAACGGACCAACCCGCCATACGGCTGGGCCATTCCCGGCGGGTTTGTGGATTACGGCGAATCCCTGGAAGATGCAGCCAAGAGAGAAGCTTTGGAAGAGACCTCGCTCCAAGTGGTTAATATAAAGCAATTCCACACCTATTCTGACCCGAAACGAGATCCGCGTTTTCATACTATTTCGACAGTCTTTACCGCCACCGCAACCGGTACGCCCAAAGCTGACAGCGACGCTGCTGCGGTCAAATTATTCAAAGAAAATGATCTGCCGCCACAGATGGCTTTTGATCACCGGCAGATATTGTCAGACTATTTTAAAGCCAAGAATAAAAAATAGGATACTATGTTAAACTACCTGGCCAGACGATTACTATTCATGATACCGCTCTTACTGGGCATTACCATCATTACTTTTGTCATTATTCATCTTTCGCCCGGGCGTCCGACAGATGCCCTGACCTATGGCAATCCAAAAATGGGCACAGATACCCGCGCCAGGCTGGAAACGCTGTATGGACTGGACAAACCTTTGCCGGTGCAGTATGCTAACTGGCTGGCCCGATTTATCAAACTGGATTTCGGCACTTCCTTTAACGATAACCGGCCGGTAATGAAAAAGATCATGGAACGACTACCGGCCACCATATTATTGAACACCCTGGCGCTATTAGTCATTTTTCTCGTGGCCATACCTTTAGGCGTGCTCTCGGCCGCCAAAAGGGATACGCCTTTTGATAAGACCGTAACCGTAACCTCATTCATTGCTTACGCTATGCCGACTTTCTGGCTGGCGTTGCTGTTGATGATGCTATTCGGCGTTTATTGGCGCATCCTGCCGCTGGGAGGGATGTATTCAGCAAATTATGAATATCTTCCTGCCGGTAAAAAAGCCCTGGACCTGCTCTGGCATTTGATCCTGCCGGTATTTGTCTCGGCTTTCGGCGGGTTTGCTTCCATTACCCGATACAGCCGCTCGCAGATGCTGGAAGTCCTGAACCAGGACTATATCCGCACGGCGCGGGCCAAAGGATTGCCTGAATACAAAGTGATCTATAAACATGCCCTGCGTAATGCTTTACTGCCGATCATCACTCTGCTGGGATTATCCCTGCCGGGACTCATCGGCGGCGGAGTCATCTTTGAAACTATCTTTTCCTGGCCGGGCATGGGACGACTGGGCTGGGAGGCAGTGAT
>CAZFDO010000168.1:0-3777 GCA_964517965.1 uncultured Clostridia bacterium | reverse complement strand
CAGTACTGACAATGGTGATCTTTTTATTATTATTGGCTGCGGGACAATTAGCGATCTGCCCATGCACAGACACCGGCCCGTTCACAAAAATAATGAGCCCGTAATAGCTATTCAAGGCATTCTGATAATTCGTCATTCCGAAACAGATGTCCTTAGCTGTGCCGGAACCTAAATAGGACAGGTCAATATCAACAGTCTGGTCACCAGCACCATTAGGAATTATCAAACTAGTGCTGGTATGGTTAATGCCAAAAACACTAAAATTAGGTAAATCATCGGGATCGATAATAACCTGGGCTAAAGACTGGTATTTCACAAAATCAAGAGCTTCCAGGTGTATTTCAAACCCGCCGCGCGCGCCGTCAAACCAGGTGCCGCGCGGGTTGGACGCATTGGGCACAACACTATAGGCCATATTAGTCGAGAGCCTGCCAATTTGATTATTCTGGGTATAGGTAGTATTGGCCGGGTATCCTCCCAACTGATAAATATCTTTAGCGCACATTACTGTATAGCCTTGAGTATAAGCCGGGTTAGGTGTACCGCCGGGCAGGTTATTAGATCCCGGGTTAATCGGTAAAAATTGATTGTTGAAATAGATGATACCGCCCAACCCCAAAGTACCATTTGTATGATACGGGCCATCCAACATGATGGGGACACCACTGCCCAAAGTTGAACCATTAGCCCAAACGTCATTCCCACGGTAAAATAGATTATATCGGGCCAGGTTAACTATCGCGATCCTCGCTGCTACATGCCTCTTTACTACTTTTTCCCCGGAGAACATTGAGCCCCAGGAACGGGAATCAATTTGATAGACAAGATTGCCGGCCAAGTCTGTTTCTGAATCAGTAGTGTCGCCGTCGCCATCAACATCATTGATATCAGGTACCTCGCTCAACCTTGCTTCCACTGTCTCGGTCTTATCAGAATCAGGGTATTTTACGATAGCATAGGAAGTGGTTACCGGCAACAAGGTCAGGTCGATGTTGTGGCGATGAATATCCCCGATCGTCTGGCTGATACCCACATCGCATACTTCAATAGCCCGGGCGGCCAGACGGTCATGGAGACTGGCGGTCATATTTACCTTGGTCATTAAATAAAGAGTATAAACAAAAGTAGCAAATACGAAGGCAATAATGATACTGATCACGATCAACATTTGTCCGCGGTTATTAAGCTTCATTAGCGGGGTACTCCTGAAATTGTCCTGGCTGTAATTACAGTGCTGGCTGAATACGTGCTTTTAAATATGCCGCTCCTGGCTCTCGCAGTTATGCCGATAGCCATGACGCCCCGGGGATGCGCCGGGTCAGAATCATAATCCCAATACATGGAAACAGATTCATATTGGTAGTGGGAATTATTAAATAAATATTCCAGGCTGCTCGCATGTCCAGCGGTCGGACTAGTTCGATATGTTTCCATATTAATGAGCACCGGGATAGCCGGATACACGGTATCAACTACTATATTATTACTTACATCCCTGGTGAAAGTGGTCAATTGCTGCATTAACCGACGCTGTAAACCGTTATAAGTCTGGAGCGTATAAGTTATACGGTCAGCTATACCTTTATCTCCCGGATTAGATATTTTAGGCACAAAGATTACGACTTGATTACCGGCGGTTGGATGAAAAAAGAAATTTTGTCCTACCGGGATATCATTCGCCTGGTTAGTCCTGACCGCTACGGCCTGTCTCAACTGGCTGGCTATTTCATTGAGGCTGGTAGAGGTTAAGCGCTGCAGATCATTATATTGTTGCCCCTTGATAATGTTTTTGTTAAGGTCGGCGAAAGATTGCACAAAAATAAGTATAAGGATAGTGAAAATAGCTATCGTAAAAATCAACTCTGTGATCAAGACTCCCTGATTACCTAACTTCTTCACTATCTACCTCTCTTACTGGGCAATAGTTGTAGCTAAAAATGTCGGTTTGTACGAATCCTTGTTGACGGTGACCATGATCTGCCAGCCGGGGATAATATTAACCATATTATATGTTGGGATAATTTCAGAAATTATATTATAGGGGTCATAAGATTCATGTTCGGTAAAGCCGGCCAAAATATCAAATTTAATTTCAGACACTACGCAATTCGGATTGAGCCCGCCATTAGTAGGAGGATTCGTCGTATTCGTCTGCCTTATTTCTATATTTACCACTCCGGTCGCGGTATGCTGCTGGGTAAGGGTATATACTATGGTGCGGTTAGCTAAAGAAGCAGCTGTGCCGAAACTTCCAGCAGCGAATCTTTTAATAACTATACCGTTCACGCTAACTTTCTCTTCCCGTTGCTGGTTGTTATAATCCAGTACCCGAATGGTCAGGATCCCGCTTACTCCAGGAACACAGGTCAGGGTCAGACTGATCACTCCGGGAGTATTATTACCTGGCGTGGAATCCGGCCCGTCATACCAAACATTATTGATAAAATCTTCACCGCCAAACATATTGCCGCCTGAAGGCAGGCTAAAAAGATAACCATAGCTGGGGGCTGTGGTTTTAGCCAAGGTAGTCAGGCTCACCCTGCTAACCGATGGTACGGTCAATGTATGCGTGCTGAAAACTATTTGCCCAGAATTATGGTCCAGGGTTCTTTTAAAGTATTGAAATTGCATATTGGGGACTATCGCTTTATACGGTTGTGAACGCCATTCTTCCAGCCGGCTCATGGCTACTGCCGTCATACTTATCCGTTCACGGTTGGCGCCGATCTCTTTAAATAAAGAGGTAAAGAATCCCGTTATACTAATAATAGTGATCCCTACCACCATGGCAGCGACCATCACATCCAGGAGTGAAAATCCCTTTGTGTTAGAATTCATAAAGGTCTTCTTCATAAACCCCATTCATCTTTAGACATTTTATATTAATATTACATTAGATATTATAGCAAATCTTCATTGTTTTGTATATAAAGAATATTAATTTTTAAGCAGGTTAAATAATCCGAAGCTAATAAAAACAATCCCCGACGATATTTTAATAGCCTTATGAGGCAATCTTTTATGGAGCATGGTTCCCAGTATAATGGCCAGTCCGTCGGCCAGGATCATGCCGACAATAGCCCCGCCCCAAATATATAAGGCTGCTCTGGGCATCTCAGAGGTTAAGGATACTGCCGCCAGTTGGGTTTTATCCCCCATCTCAGCCAGGAAAAAAGCCAGGGCGACTGTAAGAAACGGCCCGAACTTGCCAATTTTCTTTTCCTTTTCCTCTTCTTCTTTCTCTACAAGAGTCCAGACGCCAAAGCCAATAAATGAAGCAGCTACTATCCAGCGGAGATACTGCATAGGAATGAAATTGCCGATCACTGAACCCACGGCTACCGCGAGTAAATAGAGCACTATGGTACTGGTAATAACAGCCAGGAATACTACCTTGGGTTTGTATTTTGCGGCAAAAGACAAAACCAAAAGCTGCGTCTTATCCCCCAGCTCCGCTATAAATATCAAAAACAATGTCTTCAAAAACGCCGCCAAAATATCCTCCGTGAATCAGTAAACTGGTTATTTTTGTTTCCGCTATTAATCCTAGCGCTGCGTCCGCCAATTATTTTGGCGGAGACTCCCTATAGTCGCGCTTGTAAAAGGTCTTTAAACTTAATGATTGCTTCAGCCAGAGGCTGATCCCCTCCACCAAACTCTGGCGGGCAGGCGCCAATCTTTTTGGAGGATTGGCTACCTGTCCCCCCTGCCAGTTATGCGCCTGCCCCCCTGTTTTGATTTCGTCAGAAATCAAGGGTGGGTAGCAGAACTAGGGGG
>CAZFDO010000167.1:1423-3787 GCA_964517965.1 uncultured Clostridia bacterium | reverse complement strand
GAGTTAAAACCAGAGGGGCTTCGTTTAATCATCTTCAGGTATTACCACATTATGGAGCCGATATGTTAATTGCCGATCTGGTTGCCAATTTTGCAACGTTGGATATTATTATGCCAGAGGTGGATCGATGAACTGGCCCATTGCCACATTGGAACTTACGCCACTGTTTAGCTGGCTGAGAGGATTGCTGGTTGACTTGGGACTGCCTGATATATGGGTAACATCAATTAGCTATATTGCGCTCGGCGCCATCACATTTGGAGCATTAGCGGTATTAGCCCTCTTCTTAGTCTGGTGGGAACGTAAAATTGCGGGACATATTCAGCAACGATTCGGCCCGATGCGACATGGCTGGCATGGCTGGTATCAGACCCTAATGGATGGACTCAAACTTCTCCAGAAAGAGGATGTGGTTATTGCTTCTCGCGATAAAGTTGTCTTTTTCTGGGCTCCGGTTATCTGCTTTGTGGCTGCCTTTTTAGCATATGTGGTTATGCCCTGGGGTGATGGTCTGATTGTCGCTGATCTCAATATCGGTATCCTTTATATAATGGCGGTTACTACTTTCACGGTTATATCATTAGTAATGGCCGGCTGGGGATCGAATAATAAATATGCTCTTTTAGGGGGAATGCGTTCAGCGGCCCAGGTTGTCAGCTATGAAGTTCCGATGGTAGCCTCGGTTCTTACGATTATTGTTTTTGTCGGATCGCTTTCAATGGTTGATATTGTAACAGCACAATCGGGATGGATCTTCAACTGGTTTATCTTCAAAGTTCCCTTTGGCCCGATTGCTTTTGTTACTTATATTATTGCTGCCACCGCTGAAGCTAACCGTACTCCTTTTGATATTCCGGAGGCAGAGCAGGAATTGGTGGCTGGTTATAATGTGGAATATTCCGGAATGAAATTCGCCATGTTCTTTCTGGCTGAGTTTGTTAATTTGTTTACAGTCTCAGCTATTGCCACGACCTTGTTTTTAGGCGGATGGAACGGCTGGGCATTTGTCCCATCGTGGATTTGGTTTCTCATGAAATCGTTAGGGGTGGTTTTATTACTCATGCTTTTCCGCTGGACTTATCCGCGCTTGCGCGTTGACCAGTTGATGGAATTTGCATGGAAATTTTTAATTCCGGTAACGTTTGCTAATCTGATATTGGGCGGGATAATTAAATATTTAGGATGGCACTGGTAAGGATGAATTTGCAAATGGGTATTTTCAAAGACATCAAAGCACTAATATCAGGTATGGGGATTGCCGGTAAGCACCTCGGCCGCCACGCCATTACTATTCAGTATCCTGAGCAAAAATGGGAAATGCCGGAAAGATCACGCGGGATGGTGGTTCTTCTTTCTGATAAGGAGACGGGAGAGCTTAATTGTACCGGCTGTGTCCTTTGTGAAAAAGCCTGTCCGACCTCAGCGATTAACATTGATGCTCCCCGTGATCCCGAAACCAAAAAACGGGAAGTAAAGTCATTTACATTAGATCATGCCCTCTGCTGTTACTGCGGATTGTGCGAGGAAGCCTGTAATTTCTCGGCGATCAAATTGGTTCCCAAATATGAATACTCCACCGAAAACAAAGATGATCTCTTCTGGGATATAGATAAGCTTCAGGAAATGGGCCGGGATGCAAAATACGAGTCCAAAAAGAAAAAGAAAAATGAAGATACTGGCGATGATGACAAGCCTGTAAAGGCAGAGGCAAAAAAAGTAAAATCGGCAGATTCAGACGTAAAAGCTGAAAAGCCAGTTAACGAAATAAATGAAACAAAGGTTGAAGATAATAAAGTGCCTCCGGCACCACTATCAGGTGAGGATAAAGAGTAATGATTGAGGGAGCTCAGGCAGGTCCGGTCTTCTGGATTCTGTCATTTATAATTTTAGTATCCGGCTTTATGGTTGTCAGTCTGAAAAACGTCTTCCATTGCGCTCTCTTTTTAATCCTATGCCTTTTTTCTGTAGCGGGTATATTTATTCTTCTCGAAGCGGAATTTCTTGCAGCTGCTCAGGTCCTTATATATGTGGGGGCGGTCTCGATTTTGATTATTTTTGCTATTATGCTGACAAGTAATCTGGCTTCCGGGAAAATAGTGCAATCAAATGAAAATGTTCCGGTTTCGGTTTTTGTCAGTGTTGTTTTTGCCCTTACTACGATTCTTCTAATCAGCAACACCGGTGTCTGGCGCTATCAGGAAAAAGATCTCTCTGATGGGACAATCATGGCTCTTGGTAAACTTCTCATGACCCAGTTTATGCTTCCCTTCGAAGTTGTCTCAGTGCTCTTATTAGCTGCGATGATCGGAGCGATTGTCCTGGCTCGAAAGGAGAATGCCTGATGTTTTATTATCTGGCTCTAGC
>CAZFDO010000167.1:0-1413 GCA_964517965.1 uncultured Clostridia bacterium | reverse complement strand
ATACAATTGGCATACTGATGTCGCTGGAGTTGATGTTTAATGCGGTGAATATAAATTTTGTAGCTTTTAATAAGTTTATCATGACCGATGGACTGGTCGGGCAGCTGTTTGCCATTTTTATTATCGTCGTAGCGGCGGCCGAGGCAGCGGTGGGGTTGGCTATTGTCCTTTTGGTTTACCGCAACTGGCGGGGTATAGATACGGATAATTACCAGGTGATGAAGTGGTAGGTTTGACACAATGACAAAATATTCATTTCTGATTTGCTTAATACCAGCTTTCTCCTTTGTGATGATTGTCTTTTTCCTCCGCTGGAAAGAGAAGCTGTCAGCTGGCTGGTCAATTGCCTCGATTCTTACTTCCTGGGTGATGGCTATAATTGTTTTAATAGAGACATTGAGTAGGGGCGGAGCGCCGTACGAAGCCTTTTATCCCTTTATAAATTTCCCCGGGCTAAATCTGGAAATAGGAATACTGGTTGATGCTTTAACTGCAGTTATGCTGGTGGTTGTTACAACTGTCGGTGCTTGTGTTGAAATTTATTCGGTCGGTTATATGCATGGCGATCCCAGGTTCAGCCGCTTCTTCGCATATCTTTCACTCTTTCTATTCTCCATGCTCGGTTTGGTACTGGCTAACAATTTCTTTATGATTTTCATTTTCTGGGAACTGGTTGGTCTGACATCTTATCTTTTGATCGGTTTCTGGTTTGAGAAAAAATCAGCCGCCGATGCCTGTAAAAAAGCCTTTATCACCACCCGTATAGGTGATCTTGGTTTCCTTGTCGGCCTGTTCCTGATAGCTTTCTATTGCGGGACTTTTAACTACGGTGATGTTTTTGATAAAATCGCCGGTGGAGCCATGCCGATCGGAATTCTTACCGCTACTGCTATATTTGTCTTTTGTGGTGCGGTGGGTAAATCAGCTCAGTTCCCTCTTCATGTCTGGCTTCCTGATGCAATGGAAGGTCCTACTCCGGTATCTGCTTTAATCCATGCTGCGACGATGGTAGCCGCCGGTGTTTATCTGGTGGCAAGATCAATGAGTCTCTTTGTCGGTTCGGCTGATGCTGCTTTAGTAGTTGCAATTATTGGTTTAGTTACTTCATTCTTAGCCGCCTCAATGGCTCTCACTCAAAATGATATTAAACGTGTTTTAGCCTATTCAACTGTCAGCCAGTTGGGTTATATGATTATGGCGCTTGGGTTGTATGGTTATGATACCGCTCAGCATCATCACTCTGTTGGTTACTACGCCGGTACGTTCCATCTAATGACACACGCCTTCTTCAAAGGACTGTTGTTCCTTGGCGCCGGTTCGGTGATGCATGGGGTACATACTAATGATATCCGGGAGATGGGCGGCTTGTATCCCAAGATGAAAACTACCGCGACAACCTTTATGATCGCCTCG
>CAZFDO010000166.1:0-3801 GCA_964517965.1 uncultured Clostridia bacterium | reverse complement strand
CAAAACAGAACTAAATAAAAAAATCAAAAAAGACCTGATAAAAGAGATTGTTATAAAAACAGGAGATATTACATAGCTTTATTCATGTCATTAGCAGGCAGTTATTCGCGTAATTCGTGATTTCAAGGAGGGAATATTAGTGGCCGCAGCCAAGCAAAAAACAAGCAATAATAATGAAACCTATGACGCCAGTTCAATAAAAGTCCTGGAGGGATTAGACCCGGTACGTAAACGGCCGGCGATGTATATAGGCTCAACAGGCTCTCTGGGTTTACACCATTTGGTAGAAGAAGTGGTGGACAATAGTATCGATGAAGTTCTGGCCGGATATTGCCAGAACATAGACGTCGTTGTCCATAATGACGGGAAAATTACGATTGAAGATGACGGGCGCGGCATTCCGGTAGAGAAACATCCGCAGTTCAAGGACAAAAGCGCGCTGGAAATAGTGCTGACCAAGCTGCATGCCGGCGGGAAATTTGACAACAAGTCTTACCAGGTTTCCGGCGGCTTGCACGGCGTCGGGGTTTCCTGTGTTAATGCTTTATCCAAACAGCTGTCGGTAGAAGTATACCGGGAAGGAAAGGCTTATCGGCAAACATATGAACGCGGCGTTCCGACCAGTCCGCTGAAAATGCTCGGGCCAACCGACGACCAGGGGACCAGGATCACCTTCTTGCCCGACGATAAGATCTTTGAGGAAACAACCTTCAGCTTTGATATCCTGGCTAATCGCCTGCGTGAATTGGCCTTTTTGAACGCCGGAACCAGGATCAATCTAACGGATGAACGCACCGATAAGCAGCATACTTTTTGTTATGAAGGCGGGATCATATCGTTTGTAAAATATCTGAATGCCAACAAAAATCCCCTGCACACGGAGCCCATTTATTTTATCAAGGACAAAGACATTGAGATCAACCCGGAAACGCACGAAGCCGGCAAGCTGATCCTGGAAATTGCCTTGCAATATAACGATGGCTATACTGAAAATATCTTTTCTTTTGTTAATAATATTAACACGATAGAAGGCGGCACTCATCTGGTTGGTTTCAAATCAGCGCTGACCAGGGTGATCAATGATTATATAAAAAAGAACGAAAGCCTTAAAGATAAAAGCGTGTCCTTGTCTGGCGAAGACGTTCGCGAGGGGCTCACCGCGGTGATCAGCATAAAATTATCTAATCCGCAGTTTGAAGGGCAGACTAAAACTAAATTAGGAAACTCTGATATAAAAGGGCTGGTAGAAACCATTGTTGGCGACAAATTGGCTTCTTATCTGGAAGAAAACCCCTCGATCGCCGCTAAGGTGATAGAAAAAACAGTAACCGCGGCTCTGGCCAGAGAAGCGGCACGCAAAGCACGTGAGCTTACCAGGCGCAAGGGTGCCTTGGACGCTGCCAGCCTCCCAGGCAAGCTGGCTGATTGCTCAGAACGGGATCCGAGTAAATGCGAGTTGTATATTGTGGAAGGCGATAGCGCCGGTGGGTGTTTTTCCGGTGAGACAAAAATAGCCTTAACTGACGGCAGAGAATTGAGTTTTATAGATTTGATAGGCGAATGGAATCAAGGTAAGCAAAATTATTGTTATACGATTAAAAAGAATAGCCAAATTGGCATTGAAAGAATAGTTGCTCCGCGATTAACCAGAAAAAAGGCAGAAGTAATTAAAGTAATTATGGATAATGGAGAAGAGATTATCTGCACCCCTGACCACAAGTTTCTGCAGCGCGATGGCTCTTTTATCGAAGCCATTCACCTTACTCCAGAAATAAGCTTGAGGCCTTTAAGGAAGAAATTATCCGAAAAAGCAGGCAGGATAACCATTGCAGGATATGAAATGGTTTTTGATTCAGCAAAAAATAAATGGATCTTTACTCATGTATTAGCGGATCAATATAATCTCTCTGCTGGAAAAGATACTATTGAAGGCGAAGCGCATAAACACCACCTTGATTTTAATAAATTAAATAATAATCCAGACAATGTAGTACGAATGACGCCAGAGCAGCATCTGACTTTGCATAGGGAACAAGCTTATAGGACATTACAGAGAAAAGATACAATAGAAAAGTGTAATAAGATTAAAAGAACAAAGGAATATCGGGCAAAAATATCCGCCACGATGAAAGCGCAGAAAGAATCGTTAAGCGCGAGAGCAAAAAAACAGTGGCAAAATGAGGATTATAAGCGCTACATGCTAAAGTCTTTCAAAACCTTTTATTTGGAAAACAAGAGTTACCAGGTTTATTCAAGACAAATATTAACCAAAGCGCAAAAAGAATATTGGGCGAAAAGTGAGAATAGACTAAAACAGTCGATAATAGTAAAGCAATTTTTTGCCGTTCACCAGGAAAGACGCCACTGGCTGTCCCAGCAGGCAAAAACACAGTGGCAAAATCAGGAGCTACTGAATTGGCGGAAAGACAAAACCAAAGAACAATGGACAAGAGAATTTAGAGAAAAAAGGAAAAAGGCATACGACCAGACATATCTGCAACACAGCCTGGCTTTTGCCAAAGAAATTGTTGAACAGAACCAGGAGCTTTTTTCAAGTTATGAGAAAGCCCGCATAAACCTCCCCAAAAGGGATAATAATATTTTAAAGTTAAATACTTTGGTTAGCCGATTTTTCGGAGGGAATCAACAGAGGTTAATAGAAGCGGTGGCCAATTATAATCATAAGATCAAGCGCATTGAAAAAATAAATGAAAAAACAGATGTTTATGATATTGAGGTCCCCAACACCCATAATTTTGCTTTAGCTAGCGGAGTTTTTGTGCATAATAGCGCTAAACAAGGAAGGGACCGCTCTTTCCAGGCCATCCTGCCGTTAAAAGGGAAAATATTGAATGTGGAAAAAGCCAGGCTGCACAAAATACTAGGCAACGATGAGATCCGGACCTTGATCACCGCCCTGGGCACCAGTATCGGACAGGAAGAGTTTAAGCTGGAAGACCTCCGGTATCATAAAATCATCCTCATGACTGACGCTGACGTAGACGGCGCTCATATTCGCACTTTGTTGTTAACATTCTTATACCGGCAGATGCCGCAATTGGTAGAAAAAGGGCATGTCTATATCGCCCAACCGCCCTTATATAAGGTAAAGAAGGGCAAAAAGGAAATGTATTTGGAGACCGAGGAACAGCTTTATAATTTTATTCTGGAACAGGGGTTGGAAGGGGTCAAGCTCTTTAAGATGAAAGGCTCCAAAGAGGTTCTGGAATACAAGGAAGACCAGATCCGGCAGATTTGCAAAAGCTTAAAAGATATTGACACGCTAGTCCGCAAACTCCAGCGCAAAGGTATAAGCTGGATTGATTTTATGGCGATGCGCAAAAAAGACAAGAGCCCGCTTTATAAGATAAAAACAGAGACCGAGGAAAAATTCATTTACTCGGAGAAAGAATTTAAGAGTTTTAAGAATAATTACCTGAAGGGGAAAAAGGACGTCAACCCCGAACTGGCGATAGAAATGACTCCGGAGGAGCTGGGATTAGAGGTAAAAGACCTGTGGGAAATCCCCAAGCTGAATGATATTGTAACCGGCTTGGAGAAAACAGACGTGGATCTGAGCGGCTACCAGACCGGCCCGGAAGACGAGAAAAAACAAATCTTATTCCGCTTAAAAAATGACGCTGAAATATATGACATTTATGATTTTGAAGAAATGATCAGCGTGATCAATAAAATTGGCACGCAAGGAACAACAGTCCAACGGTATAAAGGCTTGGGAGAAATGAATCCGGAGCAACTATGGGAAACCACTATGAATCCGGAAAACCGCCGCCTGATTAA
>CAZFDO010000165.1:0-3807 GCA_964517965.1 uncultured Clostridia bacterium | reverse complement strand
CAGGAGCTTATTTATCAGATTTACCAACTGCTGGCCTTGCCGGTCAATATCCTGGAGAGCATTTAACTGGAACTCGTCGAAGGTTGGCTCCTTCTTTTGCTGCATCATGAGTAAGCCGGAATATCCTAATATACTGGTTAAAGGAGTGCGCAATTTATGCGAAATGACCGAAAGGAAATTCTGTTTAAGCAACCCCTCCTTTTTAATCTCAGTAATATCCCGAAACAAGATGATATATCCTAAAATCTTTTGCTGGTCGTCATTGATCCTGGTGGTGGCGCACTCCAGAAAATATTTTTTCCCTTCGCGCCGTTTCATTTCATAGCCAACGGAGCGCCCGGCAATCTCCTCCCAAGGCAAGGATAACTCATAATCAGCTTGCACCATCGCCGGAAAATCATGTCTTAGGATATGCTCTCTCGGCTGGCCCAGCAACCGCACCGCCGATTCATTCACCATGAGTCCTTGATAATTAGCGCTGGTGACGATAGCCCCGTCGCTCATGCCTTTAAAGACCGCTTCTATCTCTTCCTTTTTCTCCCGGACTTCTTTGAACAAGCGGGCATTCTCTATAGCCACAGCTGCCTGGGCCGCCAAGGCTTCCAGTATTTGCTGGTCTTCGGCGCTGAAGATATTATTATTTTTTTTATTGATAACTTCCATTACGCCGATGATCTTATCTTTGAAAAGCAGCGGCACACACATCATAGATTTAGTTTTAAAGCTGGATTTAGTGTCAGCCCGGGCACTCCAACGGGGATCTTTCTCAACCTCATTAACAATGAGCGCTTTCCCCTCCTGAGCTACCCAGCCGGCGATACCTTCTCCCACTTTTAACCTGATCTGTTTTACCTGTTCGCCTTTTTCGCCCAAGGCAATATCAAAAACAAGTTCATTGGCAGCTTGATCCAGCAGCATCAGGCTGCCGGCTTCGGCTTGCACCACCACTGCTGACTGCTCAACAATAATAGTTAGCAATTCACCCAGGTCCAGGGTAGAATTCAGGATTTTATTGATTTCCAGCAACTGTGTTAAGTCTTTATTGTCCATACGACCTCTGCACCTGCATTATAGCAATATATAGCAATATAGGGAGGATATTAAATATCGATTTTATGCAGGACTATGCGACCTTTGGATTTAGCGCTTCTTGCAATACCTCGTCCAATTTGTCTACCAGTACAAATTTTACCTTTTCCCGTATTTCCTGAGGTATATCTTCCAGGTCCCCTTCATTCTTTTTAGGCAGGACTATCGTACTAATGCCTGCCAGGTGAGCGGCCAAAACTTTTTCTTTGATACCACCAACCGGCAGGACTTCGCCACGCAGGGTTATTTCCCCGGTCATGGACAGGTCATGCTTAACCGGCCGGTCACTCAACAACGAAACGAGCGAAGTAGCCATAGTTACTCCGGCTGAAGGACCATCTTTGGGTATGGCGCCGGCTGGTACATGAACATGTATATCCAAGGATTCAAAAAAATCTTCGGCGATACCCAAGTCCTTGGCATGAGAACGGATATAACTAAGAGCGGCCTGGGCAGACTCTTTCATCACCTCGCCCAACTGTCCGGTCAGCGTTAACCCCTTACTGCCCCGCATTTTTGACGATTCAATAAATAATATCTCGCCGCCCATCGGGGTCCAGGCCATGCCCGTGGCTACGCCGACAGCGTCTTTTTTCTCAGCCACTTCCGGTATGAACTTTGGCGGCCCCAGGAATTCCCGTATATTCTGGTCGGTCACTACCACTTTTTCAGCCATTCCCTCGGCTACTTTAGTCGCCACTTTTCGGCAAACTGCGGCAATTTCCCGCTCCAAATTGCGCAGGCCTGCTTCTTTGGTATAGCTGATAATGATCTTGATAACCGCCCCGGCGGTGAACTCAATATTGGCCTCAGTAAGCCCGTGTTCCTTGGTTTGCCGGGGGATCAGGTATTTCTGGGTGATCAACAGCCTTTCATTCTGGGTATAGCCGGGTAATTCCAACACTTCCATCCGGTCGCGCAGTGCCGGAGGCACCGGATCCAGGATATTGCCCGTGGCAATAAACATGACCCGCGACAGGTCAAAAGGCACATCCAGGTAATGGTCTGAAAAAGTATTATTCTGCTCCGGATCCAGTACTTCCAATAAAGCGCTGGCTGGATCGCCGCGAAAATCTTCCCCGATCTTATCGATTTCATCCAGCATGAAGACCGGATTATTTGATTCTGCCCGGCGGATACCCTGTATTATCCGGCCCGGCAAGCTTCCGACATAAGTGCGGCGGTGCCCGCGAATTTCCGCTTCATCCCTGATCCCGCCCAGAGAGATCCGCATAAATTTCCTGCCCAGAGCCCTGGCAATGGACCGGCCCAAAGAAGTTTTTCCGGTACCCGGAGGCCCGATAAAGCATAAGATCGGCCCCTTAGCCTCGGGACGCAGCTTTCTCACCGCTAAATATTCCAAGATCCGCTGCTTCACCTTTTCCAGATCATAATGGTCTTCGTCCAATATCTGCCGGGCTTTGGCAATATCCAGTATATCAGCTGTGGCTTTGCTCCAGGGCAAGGCGATCAACCAGTCCAGATAAGTACGGCTAACCGTATATTCAGCAGCCGCAAAAGGCATTTTCAGCAGACGCAGCAGTTCCCGTTCCGCTTCCTTTTCGACTTCCGGCGGCATCTTGGCGTCTTTGATCTTGATCTTCAGCTCACTAAGCTCAATAGTCTTTTCATCGCCTTCCCCAAGTTCCCGTTGGATCGCTTCCATCTGCTTGCGCAAAAAGAATTCCTTCTGGGTGCGGTCCACTTCGGTCCGTACTTGCGACTGGATCTTGCTGCCTAATTCCAGGACCGCCAGTTCCTCGGTCAAATAGAGAGTAAGCCGTTCTAATCTTCTTTTAATATCACTGGTTTCCAGCAATTCCTGCTTTACTCTCATATCCAGGTTCAGATTGGAAGCAATAAAATCGCTTAGCTTGTTAGGCGACTCGATATTCATCGCCGCAATATATACCTCTTCACTTAAATACGGGGCTAAATTGACCAGCTTTTGGAATAAGGTCAGCACATTGCGCATCATGGCTTGTACTTCCAGGCTTCTTTCCTCAACCTCTTCCAGCACTTCCACCCGCCCTTTTAGATAAGGTTCTGCCTGCACTATGCCTTTTAGCTTAGCCCGTCCCAATCCCTGCACGATCAGCCGGAGAGACCCATCCGGAAACTTTAGCATTTTCAGGATCAGCACAATAGTGCCCGTATCATACAGATCCGTGACTTGAGGGTCTTCTACATTGGAGTCTTTCTGGGAGAAAAGCGCGATTATCTTATCCCGGACCAGGGCATCTTCTACCAGCTTAATAGATTTCTCCCGGCCAATGATAATCGGGCTCACCACAAAAGGGTAAAAAACCGTATCCCGGACCGGTAAAAGCGGTACTTCTGTAGGCAGATCTATGCGGACTTTCTCTTCATACATGCAGACACCTCTCCTGGATCAGTATAAATAGATTTATTTTTTATTTTCCTTTTTCACTCCCTTACCCGTAAATATCTGTTGGATCATGGTATAAGCCAGGCGCGGCTTACGGACATTAATGCCGTCGCTCGTAGCTTCTTCCTGGGCTACTATACCCCACCATTCTTCATTCATGTTCATGTTTTTTTCTGCTTTAATATCTTTCCAGTAGGCACCGTTAGACCAGCTGGCGTCGGTATCATGTTCTTTCAAGCTCCCGCCTTCACGCTTCCACCATTCATCGCACCACTCAAAAAGGAAGCCGCCCAGGGAATTGCCAAAACCTAAACCACCCATGGCGTTTT
>CAZFDO010000164.1:0-3819 GCA_964517965.1 uncultured Clostridia bacterium | reverse complement strand
TCCTGTAGAATGCTGTTCATCTTGTCCTCCTTTTCGTCCTTACTTTATAGACACAAAGAACGGCAAAAAGTTTCATATATCTCAGGTAACTGTAACATTTTATTTCCGCCAAAGAGACTGGCGGACTCCCTATGGTCGCGCTTGCCAAAGGTCTTAAAACTCAATAGTTGCTTCAGCCAGAGGCTGATCCGCCAATCTTTTAGGCGGAAAAATCAACAATGCCGCTCAAAAATATTAACAGTTCCCTGATTATTACATTAACGTTATAGAAGGTTGAATTTGCTTATTTTACGGGGGCATCATTTGATATGTTTGGTGGCGTTTCAGGGAGAGGGATACTCTGAAGCTTTTGCCCGGAATTTTAGGAAGCTGCAAAAGATATACCTCAACAATCTAGCAGAAAAGGTGAAAGTGATAGCCGGCCCTGATATGGCCTGTAAAAAATGCCCGCACTTATCCAAAAATGTCTGTCTTTCCCCGACTGACGGGCCAAACGACCGGGTAATAGCCCTGGATAAGAAAGCTTTTAAGCTGCTAAAGATCAAACCCGGTATATATAAGATAGAAGAGCTGCACCAGCGTCTTCGCCGCCTCACTAAGCCCATTCTGCACGGTTTCTGCCGTAATTGCTCCTGGTACGGCAAAACACCCTGCCAAAAGCTGATTTCTGCCTGGATCAAACCCGGAGTTTGTAATAGATTTGAGCACTGAGACGTAAAAGCTCGCAGGAGTTCCGCCCAAAAAAGTTCGCGAATACTATAGGGTATTTAAGAACTTTTTTGCATGGAAATCTAAAGAGATTTTTCGTCGAATGCCAAATTCTATTGCAAATTCCGGGTTTAAACCTAACTAAATATTTATCTTGACAACTTTATGTATTAGTGGTATATTTAACCTGTGAAAGATTTCACAGGTTATTCTAGCTAAAGGGAACCCATGAAAAAGATACCTTTGCCGGCGATAGAAAGACTCAGTAATATATACGGACTGCTGGGGAAGCTGGAGAAAAGCGGCGTTAAAACCGTCTCCAGCACCCAAATCGGCCGGAATATCAATGCCACCAATGCTACGGTCCGCAAGGATATCAGCTATCTGAGCATGCCCAATGTATCTGGCCGGGATTATGATATAGCCAAGCTAAAGAAATACATTGGGCTGGATTTAAAGCTTTTTAAGCCGCGGAAAGCCTGTATTATAGGATTAGGACGGATCGGTACGGCCATCCTGGCCTATGAAGGATTTGAACAGGAAGGATTCGAGGTAGCTGCCGGCTTTGATGTCAGCTTGAATAAGATAGAAATGATCGTCAGCCGGATAGAACTTCACCTGATACATGAACTCAAGCCAATTATAGAGTCGAAGGGAATTAACATCGGCATTATCTGCACTCCGCCGGAAGCGGCCCAGGATACAGCCAATAAACTAGTGGACGCGAACATTAAGGGAATCATTAATTGTACTACAGCCATGATCAGCGTCCCTGAGGAGGTAATAATCAGGAACATAGATTACACCGGTTACTTGAGAATTTTATCTGCTCATATCAGTTTGCGTGAAAACAAAAAAAAGAAAAGGGGGAAATAACTATGGCTAGAGTATTTAATTTCAGCGCGGGACCGGCCATGCTGCCAGAGCCGGTATTGAGAAAGGCAGCCGAAGAAATGCTGGATTATAAGGGTAGCGGCATGAGCGTCATGGAGATGAGCCACCGCTCCAAGCCCTATGAAGAAATAATTAAGGGGGCAGAGGCAACCTTACGCGAGATCATGGGCATCCCCGATACCTATTATGTATTGTTCCTGCAGGGCGGCGCTTCGATGCAGTTTGCCATGGTTCCCCTGAACCTGTTCAAAAATTCCAAGAAAGCCGATTTTGTCCATACAGGCACCTGGTCCAAAAAAGCTATTTCCGAAGCCAAGAAATATGGCGCAGCCAATATCGTAGCTTCTTCTGAAGACAAGAGGTTTGCGGAAATTCCGGTGATCGACCCGGCTAAATTCTCCAAAGATGCGGATTATTTCCACATTACCACAAATAACACTATTGAAGGCACCACCATCAGGGAGCTGCCTAATACCGGTAATGTTCCGCTGGTAGCGGATATGTCTTCCAATATCCTGGGAGAACAATATGATGTCAGTAAGTTCGGCGTGATCTACGCCGGTGCCCAGAAGAATATCGGTCCGGCTGGAGTGACGGTCGTAATTATCAGGAAAGACCTCGTCGGCTCTGCTTTGCCGATCACCCCGACCATGCTGGACTACAAGATACATGCTGAGAATGCATCATTATATAATACACCGCCCTGCTATGCCATCTACATTTCCAAGCTGGTTTTTGAATGGATCAAGGCAGAAGGCGGCGTAAAAGCCATCGAAGCGCGCAATAAAGAAAAAGCAGAAATGCTCTACAAAGCTATAGATGACTCAAAGCTGTATAAAGCGCCGGTCACTGATCCAAAGTTCCGGTCCATCATGAATGTGCCTTTTGCCTTGCCGACTGAAGAGTTGGATGAAAAATTCCTGGCTGAAGCCAAAAAGCTCGGATTGACCACTTTGAAGGGACATCGCAGCGTCGGCGGATGCCGGGCCAGTATCTACAACGCCATGCCGGTAGCAGGCGTGAAAAAGCTGGTTGAGTTCATGAAGGATTTTGAGTTAAAAAACAAAGCTTAAAGGTTGCCCCCCTAGATTTCTTTGAAATCTATACAGGGGGGTGAATTTGAAGCAAATTCAGGAGGCTAACAATGTTTAAGATAAAAACGCTTAACAAAATATCACCGATCGGATTAAAAAAGTTCCCGTTGGACAACTATGAGATCAGCACTGAGATCAGCCATCCGGAGGCGATCCTGGTAAGAAGCGCTGATATGCTGCAGATGGAAATGCCCGAGACCCTGCGGGCTATCGGCCGGGCCGGAGCCGGGGTCAATAATATTCCGGTAGATAAATGCACCGGTAAGGGCGTCGTAGTTTTCAACACGCCCGGCGCCAACGCCAATGCCGTTAAAGAGCTGGTGCTCGGAGCTATGTTCCTCTCGGCGCGTAATTTGTCGCCGGCTATTGAATACTGCAAAACCTTGAAAGGAAAAGGCGCAGACGTGCCGCCGCTGGTTGAAAAAAACAAGAGCCAGTTCGCCGGGGCTGAATTAAAAGGCAAAAAACTCGGGCTCATCGGCCTGGGCGCCATTGGCGTCATGGTAGCCAACGATGCGCTATCCTTAGGCATGACGGTGGAAGGGTTTGACCCTTTCATCTCGGTAGAAAGCGCCTGGAAACTATCTAATGAAGTTAAAAACGCCAAAGGCATGGACCGCCTGATCGCCACCTCTGATTATCTCTCCATCCATGTTCCGCTCACCGATAAGACGAAAGGCCTGCTGAATACGGAAAAATTCGGACAGATGAAAAAAGGCGTGCGCATTTTTAATTTCTCGCGCGGCGGCATTGTCAACAACGAACATCTTAAGAAAGCCATCGCCGACGGTATTGTTGCCTGCTATGTCACTGATTTCCCGGATGACGAACTGCTGAATATGGATAAAGTGATCTGTATACCGCATCTTGGCGCCTCAACTGAGGAAGCTGAAGAAAATTGCGCCAGTATGGTGGTGGACCAGATCATGGACTTCCTGGAACACGGCAACATTACCAACTCGGTAAATTTCCCTGGCTGTGCCCTGGAAAGGAATTCCGGGACCACCCGTCTGACCATTATCAACAAGAATGTCCCTGGGATGGTGGCACAGCTTTCTACCGTGTTCAGTAAAGGCAACCTGAACATCATTGAAATGATCAACAAGAGCAAAGGCGACCTGGC
>CAZFDO010000163.1:0-3828 GCA_964517965.1 uncultured Clostridia bacterium | reverse complement strand
TTCTGCATAAACAAAGCCCCTATAAAAAAGGTTATCCACATAATTATTCACAATTGTGGATAAGTTGACGTTTCTATTATAAAATATTCAATAAATAGTACAAAACACACTCTTTATTAGAACGGCGAGACAGTTTGTTTTCGAGACGAAATTATTCTACTAAAATATGTAAAATAAGTCAAGTGAAAAATGCAGGCATAAGCAAGCCATTTTAACCTTGACAGCCAGGGCTATAATATAGTATAATCAAAACTCAATATAAAATATACAATACTTTAAGGAGGAATAATGTTACCTACATACCGACCAAACAAGCGCAAAAGGAAAAAAACCCATGGGTTTAGGATAAGAATGAAAACCAGAGGCGGCCGCAAAGTCTTAAAAGCTCGTCGGCTTAAAGGGCGCAAAAGAATAGCTGTTTAATATGGCTGGGGTCGCCGGCTTAAGCCGGCAAGAGAAGGTAAAAAGTAAGCAGGATTTCAAGACTGTCTTTAATTCCGGGAAAAGATATAGTAACAACTTGATCAGCATAGTTTTTAAGAACAAACAAGAAGTGTCAGGACCAGGCCCACCCAGCCGCTTGGGCATTATAGCCTCGAGAAAAGCAGGCAGCGCGGTCCAGCGCAATCGTCTAAAAAGGTATCTCCGGGAAGCTTTCCGGCTAAGCAAGCAGAATTTCAAAGGGGCTGTTGATTTAGTGGTGATCCTTAAGCCAGCAGCCAGGGATGTAACCAACGAAGTCTTGCGCTCGGGGTTTTTGGAATTATGTAAAAAAGCACATATAATATAATGATATTAAAAAAACTGGTTATTGGCATAATAAAAACCTATCAATTAGGTTTTAGGCACTTTCCTCGAGTATGCCGGTTCACCCCTTCTTGTTCCCAATATTGCCTGGAGGCGGTGGAAAAGTATGGGCTGGCTCGAGGTCTTTTTTTAGGACTTAAAAGAATAAGCAAGTGTCACCCTTTCCATCCAGGCGGGCATGATCCGGTCCCCTAAAGACAGCCTATAAACCTCAGGATGTTTTGAATTAATCTGTGTAATCTATGCCTGATAATCTGTGTAATCAGGTATAATGAATATTATACCAGGAGAAAAATACATGGAAAAAAGAGTCTTAATAGCAACTTTCTTATCAATGATGATTATTTTCTTGTTCTGGCAGTCATTTCAAAAACCAGGCCCTGTAACTAATCTGCCGCTGATTGAAAAAACAACAACGCCAGAAAAAGCCCCCCTCCCTAACGTACCCATTTCTATTCAGGATACGGGCAAAGTAGCTCCCGCGACAATTGCCAGCCCCATCGAAGAGCCGGTGATAGTCAATACTGACACAGCCAAGATTAGCCTGGCAATGAAAGGCGGCGGCATAGCCTCTTGGCAAATTAAAGATAAAAATGGACAGTGGGTTAGCCTGACCCCGGCAGAAGCAACAGGCAAAAATCAGATTTTGGCCCTGCAAACCGAGCAAGAGCCGTATTTAGCAGCCGTTAATTTTAGCGCGGACAGAAAAGAGCTATCCTTAAACGGGTCCGAACAACAAGCTATTACTCTTGTTGGCTCAACCGCCGCCGGGCTGGAGATCACCAGAAATTACCTGTTTAAGGGCGATGGATATATATTGAAGACCAGCGTGGTTTTCAAAAACACGACAAACACCCCGTTAAAAGTGCCTGGCTTTAATCTTTGGTGGGGCCCAGGACTTAATCCATTGAATAATAAAGCGGAACAGAACACGGCAAATGCCTGGCTAAACGGCAAAGTAGCCAGGAAAATCAAGCCTGAATTTAGGGCTGGCGAAACAAGCTGGGCTGCCCTGGATAGCCAGTATTTCATCGTCGTCCTGCTCCCGGTGCAAACCCCCTTCTCCGGGGTAATCAGCGAGAAAAACGCCGAAAAAAAGGTTTCTGTGGGATTAGCTCAAAATGAAAGCTTATTATCAGCCGGAGAAACCATCCAATATCAGGTTGATATCTATGCCGGGCCGAAAGAGTACAAGGCCTTAAAAACGTTAGGTCCGAAGCTGGAAGAAATGGTCGGATTTGGCTACCTGGGCAAATTTGTTTATGTAATCCTGGAATATATTAATAATATTGTCCATAATTATGGCTGGGCTATTATTATCCTTACCCTGCTCATGCAGGGGATCCTCCTCCCCTTGACTTTAAAAAGCTACAAATCAATGAAGGAAATGCAGAATTTGCAGCCGCTGATGAAGCAGTTGCAGGAAAAATATAAAGGTGAACCGCAAAGACTGAATGTAGAAGTAATGAACCTGTATAAAGCACACAAGGTCAATCCTTTTGGCGGGTGCCTGCCCATGCTCTTGCAGTTACCAATATTTTTTGCCCTCTTCAACACCATCAAAAATGCCGTTGAATTGAGGAACGCCCCCTTTATTTTTTGGATCAAGGATCTTTCCTTGCCAGATACTATTTTTGCCATCGGCAGCATAAATGTAAACATCCTCCCCCTCTTAATGGGGATCGGGATGTTTGTCCAGCAAAAAATGACGGCGACAGATCCGCAACAGGCAAAAATGATGATGTTCATGCCGGTAATTTTTACTGTAATGTTTTGGAGTTTCCCCAGCGGCCTGGTCCTGTACTGGTTTGTTAACAGCTTGGTATCCATGATCGGGCAATACGTCATAATGAATAAAAAACCACCCAAGGTAGAAATAGTACAATAAAAAACCATTTATTAATATAACCGCAAGCTAGTAATAGCTGGAAAGGAAGTACAGCATGAGGGAAGTTGAAGCAGAAGGAAAAACCGTCGAAGAAGCCATAGGCAAGGCCTTGGCTGAATTGAATGCTACCATTGAAGAAGTGGAAGTTAAAATAATTGATGAGGGCAAGGCAGGGCTTTTTGGATTAATGGGAGCTGCGCCGGCTCGCGTGAAGATGGGCAAAAAAGAAGTGGCTGGAGCAGTCCTGGGATTGAGCGCTAAAGCCAAACATATCGTCGCTGAAATCCTGAACCAAATGAATATTAACGGTGATACCGAAGTAACCATAGAGGAAAAGAAGATAGTCGTCAATATAGACAGCCTCGAAGGGGCTTTGTTAATCGGCAAGAAAGGTCAGACCCTGGAAGCCTTTCAATATGTTGTGAACCTGATGATTAACAGAGAAATAAAAGCTGGTTTAATTAAAGGCATAACCTTGGAAGATAAATATAAGATCATAGTCGATACCGAAGGCTATCGTATCCGTCGGGAAGAAACCCTTATAAAAATGGCTTTAAATATGGCTGAGAAGGTAAAAAGCTCTGGGCAGAAGGCAGACCTTGAGCCTATGTCTGCCCATGACCGTCGGGTGGTGCACATGGCCTTACAAGATATTCAGGGAGTAAAAACAGAAAGCGAAGGAGACGGATCCTTCAGGAGAATAGTGATTTACCCCACCAGTCAATAAAAATATAATTACTAACATAGTATCCCCTGCCCCTGCTTTTAATGGCAGGGGTTTTTTGTTTGTCCATTCCTTAATCATTGCTTTTATAGATGTTTTGGTATAAAATAATAATATTATGAAAGAATCGGCAATACTATCAGACACGATCACTGCCCTGGCTACGCCTTCAGGAGAAGGCGGATTGGCGGTCATCAGGATAAGCGGCCTGCAAGCTGCGCAGATATTAGATAAATTATTTACATCCCAGCACGGTATAAGTGTAGCCAAAATGGCTACACACAAGCTGTATCATGGATTTATTAAGGGCGGCATTGCTAATGGCGAAGAAGTATTGGTTGCGGTAATGCGCACGCCGCATTCTTATACCGGTGAAGAAGTGGTGGAAATATTTGCCCATGGCGGCATC
>CAZFDO010000162.1:0-3849 GCA_964517965.1 uncultured Clostridia bacterium | reverse complement strand
TACGGAAGGATTATACCATCTATTGACGACAAATGTCCTTAACTAAACGGCATTGTTCCTAACGGGAATTATGTTTTAAGAGTATTTCCATGGAAAAATGCCTACAAAGAAACTTCTAAAGAAGTGCTTTTGGCCAGTGCTGATCTCAATATCGGTACTCTGAATATGGCCCAGGGCGCGACAATTAAAGGCAAGATAGTGGATGCGGAAACAGGCATGGCTGTGACTGATGATAACGGCGTGTATGTTCACTGTGAAGCCCGTCCGTGGATAGAAGGCAGCTGGCGTGATAGTTCGCAGATGTTTGAAAATGATATGTCAATGAACAGTACCGTGCAATCTTCTACGGCGACTGATACTACCAAGTTCTGGGAAAAGCAGGCTGGACAGAAGACCGGTGTATTCAGGCTCAGGAACTTGCCGGCTGGTAATTATATGATTGAAATTGTATCCGGAGGCAAGAGCAAAGGACAATCATTCAGCGAAACGACGTCAAACAAAACCTATATCAATCTGAATATAGCTGGGATTACTGTGCCGGATTCAACTGATGTAGTGGATCTTGGTACCATTAAGCTAAAAGGCGGAGTCACTATATCAGGTACTGTTACTGATGTTGCCGGCAATAAAGTGGCTAACCTGCTCATAGCTGCGCAACCCAGCGGCGGTAGGAAACAAGTGACACCGACCACGGCCAAGACTGACAAAGACGGCAAATTCATTCTTGAAGGTATTAATCCTTTGATCGGTTTCTGGGATGTGACCGCTGCTTTTCGTTCCCGTGATAGTTGGCGGGAGGGAGTAAAGGCCAAATATGGCGAACAGACCAAGATCGCGATAGCTCCGCTGGCTAGTGATGTTAACTTTGTGATCGAGGCGGCAAATGCTAATCTCAGCGGTACAGTACTGGCTATTGCCGGCACGGAATTGGCTATGCCATTCCCTGGTGATGAAATGCCGGTAGCTGATGTCTTATTGCAGAACCAAAGCCAAACCTATAACGATCCTTTTGGCGGCATAGAAGAGGCTACTACTCCTGATGGACGGTTTACCATTTATGGGATCGTACCTACAGGCTTGAATCCAAACGGCACCAAGAAGAACCTGTATACCTTAAAAGTATTTTCCAGGGGCGCAGCTACCTATATTAAGAAAGGTATTGAACTTTCTGCTAATGCTACCACCTCTGTGGGGAACCTGCAATTAGTGAGCGGCGCTGCAGTAGGCGGAACCATTAAAAATACTGCCGGCAAGAATGTGGCTAGCTCTTTATTTGAATTACCGCTCGCTTCAACGCCTGATTTCAGCAGTATGACCTTTGGCTTATTTACGACTAATTCAGCCACCAATGAGATCGTAAGGTATGATGTTCAGGGCCTGACCCCAGGAACCAATTACTATGTGGTATTGGCGGCCAACGAAGGATCAGATATTTATGTAGATACCAATGTGGTCACTGCTGCGGCAGCTACTGATGTCCTGACCAAGAATATTACCTGGATCAATAAGCCGCCGGCTTTTATGGCTGCGGCAGTCAAGAATGACATAGGCATCTTCTTGTTCGGTCTATGGGCTACAGAATCAATTACTGAAGCTACTGCTGCTGATGTGGTGAGTATTGTCGCCAATCCAGCGACTGTAGCGCAGCCTGGTGCAACAGCGCTAGGCGCCATGTCCCAGCTGGAAATGGCTCTTGATAAACAGGAAATAACCGGCATATTCACGCCAGCTGCAACCGATCAAGTGTTTACCTTGAAGGCGCAGGGTCATGATGTGACTGGATTGGCCGGCAGTGGGACCTATGCCTTCTCCACGGCTGTGGATGCTTATAATGTGCAGATCATTAACCCGCTGATGGGCGGTACGGTGAGCGCGTCTACCAGCGATCCGACCAAGTTGGTAATACCGCCGGGAGCAGTCAGCGACCCGAACGATCCGACCGGGAACATTGATGCTGAGGTCAGTAAAGCAGTCGAAACTACAGCGGCGATGATCACCAGCGCTCAAGGCATTGTATCTGTTTCGAGCAAGGGTAAGAATCTCGCTTTGGCCAGATATCCAAAGAGTTTCCAAAGAGCCATGAACACCAGCAATGTGGTCAATGCGGAAGGCAAAATAGTTGGCCGGGTCAGCACCAGTGATAAGGTCAGCTCCTATTATGACTTTAAGATAGGAACCGCCCAGGTGCAAAGCGGCAAGACAGTCAAGATTACGATTGCTTATGATTCAACTAAAGTCCCAGACACAACCAAGATCGATGTATACTATTTGTCGGATAATGGCTGGATACGGGAAAGCAACGGCAGAACTGTAGATACGACCAACAAGACCATCTCTGCTGAAGTCGATCATGCTTCCCTGTTTGCCGCGTTTAACTCCCTGAGCGGAGCTAATGCTCCTTCTGGTATCCCGGATAGCTATAAAGTGTATCCGTATCCTAACCCATTCAAGAAACAAAATGCGACGTCAGAGCTTACTATTAAAGTGGGTATCCCGGCAGGTTCCACCCGCGACGTGAAGATCAAGATATTTAATATCGTAGGCGAACTGGTCAGGGAGATCAACGAAGCTGGTAAGGTGCCGGGTTGGTACGATATTATCTGGGATTGCAAGAATGACAGCGGTACGGAAATTGCCAGCGGCGTGTATATAGCGCAGGTGGAAGCTGGCGGCGAAGAGAAGATCATCAAGATCGCGGTCTTGAAATAAGTGATATAAAAATAAAAGAAGGAGGGATTAGTATGAAAAGAGGATGGGGAATAGTACTAGTGATCTTAATGATGTGCAGTCTGATCGGTACGGCCTTTGCTTCCAGCAAGGTCGGTACTTCCGGTGCCCAATTTTTAAAAGTCGGGGTAGGCGGCAGGGCTACGGCCATGGGAGGCGTGTATACCGGGGTGGCTGATGATGTCAGCGCTATTTATTGGAATCCCGGCGGATTAGGCGGATTGAAATCAAAAGAAGTGATCTATACCTACAACAAGTGGTTCCAGGATATTACGCATCACTTTGTCGGCGGGGCTGTCCCGACTCCGGTCGGCGTATTCGGCCTGGGAGTGACCATGCTGGGCATGGATGACCTGGAAAAAAGAACAGCTGATGTAGCAGATGCAGAAGGTACTTTTAAGGCACAAGATATGGCTATCGCCGTTGCTTATGGTAAAGCCATCACTGAAAGCCTGATGGTTGGCGGCAGTGTTAAAATGCTAAGCTCGAAGATCGATGATGAAAGCGCCAGCGGAGTAGCGGTAGATCTGGGCGCCTTGATGAAAACCGGCGTGCAGGGATTGAATGTCGGTTTTGCAGTTACTAACCTTGGCGGGAAATATAAATTTATTGATGAAGGGGACCCGCTGCCGATGACCATTAAATTGGGCGCAGGGTATAAGATATTGAATGATGCCCTGACCTTAGCGGCAGATGTCATTTATCCTAATGACAATGACGTATTATTTGGCACTGGAGTGGAATATGCCTTGAAATTCGGAGATGGCGGAGCACTGGCGCTGCGGACCGGTTATAAAACAGGAGTAGATACCGGTGGGCTGAGCGGTTTGGGTGCGGGCATAGGTATCAGCTATCAAATGTTCGGGTTTGACTTTGCCTGGACACCATATGGTGACCTGGGTGATGCCATGCGTGGTTCGCTCTCTTTGAAATTCTAATACTTGATACATTGAATTTATAGAAAAGGAATCCCCATCCTTTTTTCTATAACCTATAAGTAAAAATGCTCTGCGTATTTATCTACGCAGAGCATTTATTTTGCTATTTCTAATTAATCCTGATATCAAGTAACTGTAACATTTTTTCGCTAAGGTGTCGATTTTCAAGGCGCCAAAGGTCTTT
>CAZFDO010000161.1:0-3851 GCA_964517965.1 uncultured Clostridia bacterium | reverse complement strand
ACGGAAGGATTATACCATCTATTGACGACAAATGTCCTTAACTAAACGGCATTGAGCCTAAAGCGATCTATTAAATAACTGGCCAATTTTGCCGGATAATCAGTTTTTGGCGTTCTTTTCTCATCATAGACAATAGCAACATAATCTTTCATGAGCTATAACACCTCTACCAATTCAATAAAATTTCCTTCCGGATCCCGGCAAAATGCCACTTTAGCGTATCGATTAGGGGATAATTTGGGAACTGAAATAAATATTATCCCGGCTTGTTTCAGTCGCTCATATTCAGCAGCAATGTCTTCTACCGTACAGGATATATGTGAAAAACCTGTTTCATTTAAGGACTTGGCCGCCAATGTTTTGCCGGCGCCGTTGGAAAAATACAATAATTCGATCAAATTATTATCATCAGCGGCTAGTTTAACTGTTGTAACTACAGCATTATTAAGACCACATACAGTATCAATATAGCTACCTTTTTCAACATTCTTTTTTACTTCTTTAAAACCCAGCAGATCGCGATAAAAATGTAAGGCCTTTTCCAGATCTTTTACCACAATCCCGGCATGCCTGAAACCTTTCATGATTTTGCCTCTTCCTCGATCTCCGTAATAGCCTCAGCCAATACTCCCAATCCTTCGAGTAAAACCTGGTCAGGAATTGTTAACGGAGGACCGATCTTGATCGATTCGCGTCCTGTATGCACCATCAATAATCCCTTTTGCATGGCCCGTTCACACACATAACTGGGAAATATACTATCCGGTTTACCGGTAATAGGATCCTTGAATATTACCCCAGCCAGTAAGCCCTGGCCGAGAATATATGATATACGGTGTGGGAAACGGTCTTTCAGCTCATTTAAATACTTGTGCAAGATCCGGCCTTTGCGTTGTGATTCTTTAACCAAATCATGCTCTTTAATATACTTAATATTAGCCAAGCCCGCAGCGCAAGATAGCGGGTTAGCTGAATGCGTACTGCTCATAGAACCAATATCCGGCAGGTCCATGATTTTTTTTGATCCTATTACTGCGGATAAAGGCAATGACCCGCTAATAGCTTTCCCTAAACATAGCAAATCCGGTTCTATACCATAATACTGGTAAACAAACAGTTTCCCGGTCCGGCCAAAACCTCCTTGAATTTCGTCAAATGTGATCAGCATACTGTATTTTCTTGCAAACATAGCCAATGCTTGCAAGTAAGCTTTGGGATAAAAGATCGCTCCCCACCCTAAATATGATTCTATCATAAATCCAGCCAGAGTGTTAAAATCGACTCCTTTATCCTTTAATCCCTGGATATCATTTTCAAATCGCTTCTGCCAATCATAATCAGCGGGTAATGGCTTTAATTGCTCATCCCAAGGATAAGGGAAAGGTAAATGGTAAATATGTGGATCAAGATAGCCAATCCAAGCGCTGGAAGCCGGATTACCTTTTAACATCTCCGCCCCCATGGTCCGGCCGTGCATACTGCCTAAAAAGGAAATAATCCCCACCTTTTTGGATTGCTGAAGTTGTCCGTTCAATCTCATTAGTTTTATCGCGCATTCTGTGGCTTCTGTTCCAGCTGATAACAAAAAAGCTTTCTCAAATTGACGTGGCGATATTTTAATCAGGTATTTAATGAACTCTCTCCTGCTCTCGTGAGCAAAAGTATAGGTATGTAATAATCCGTGCTTGATCGTTTTAGACAGAGAGCTAACAATAGCCGGGTTGGCATGCCCTGTATTTGTTACGAAAATAGTAGAAGTGAAATCGATCCAACAGTTGCCATAACCATCATAAACTTGAAAATCTTTCGCCCGATCCCAAATAACCGGCATCTGTCCATGCATTGAACGGGATTCATATTTTTCCAAATCTTTAAAAAGTGACAAACTTTCAGGTACCGGCAACTTAGTGACTATTTTCCGGTACCTAGTTCTTACCTTTGGGACCCTGACCGGAGTCATATTGAAATTCCAGCCTGACATAATTTACTTCTCCTTTGGATAATTCGCTTTTAAGTACTCGCACACCGGATTATTGCTCTTTTTCAGTTCATATTCCAGGAATTCAAAATCTTCTACCCTATCAACCTCAGTACAAATTGGCGAAATAAAACCAAGCATCTTATTTCCGTGAAGAGTATTAGATTCCAAAATAAAGGACGTCTTTAGCACATCCACATACCCATCCGGGATGTAAACCGTAGGGAAAGATTGCCTTGGGGCATTAATAAAATCATTTGAATATTCGGGCAAAATCCCTTTAAAAAAACCCTGCTCATCCCGTCTAAACCATTTAAAGGGAGATTCAGCAGCCGGATGCGCAGAACGCAAAGAAGTAGCTTCAGCACAATTTATGATCTCTTGAATTGCCTGGTCAATTATTACTGGATCTCTTAAGGGTGTCGTTGGCCTTAAATGAACCAGATAATCCGGAATTTTATTTTCATTCTGCCGAAACCAATTTATCGCGTGCAAGACAAAATCGATATCCGGCGACTTGTCTCCAGACAATTCACTTGGCCTGAGGAAAGGCGTCTCCGCACCATATTTTTTGGCAACTGAAGCGATTTCCGTTGAATCTGTGGAAACGATGACCCGGGAAATATTCTTAGTTATTGTAACCGCTGCTATAGAAAAAGCCAACAAAGGATATCCGCCAAGCAATTTAACATTCTTTCCCGGCACACCCTTAGACCCTCCCCTAGCCGGGATTATTCCATATATCATTGCACTGCTCCTTTTATAGAGTGTTTACCGTACGTAATTTCTTTTTTATGTTATCTTCTTCCTTGGTAACTATTTTTACACCATCACCCATGGCTCTTTCAATCGTCCTAATATAGCTCACCACCCGATAAAAGCCCATGATTTCAATGGAAGCGGCCTGATCTGATCCGTACATAGCCCGGTCAAGAGTTATATGTCTTTCTACGGAGGTTGCCCCTAAGACAACTGCAGCGCAAGTCACGATCAATCCGACTTCATGACCGCTATATCCAACCTTACAATTAAATTTCTCTTTTAATACAGGAATCACTTTTAAGTTTGCCTGGTCATCTGGCATGGGATAAACACTGTTGCAATGCATAAGTTCATAAGGGCAGTCATGTTTTTTAAAAATACTCATTGCTTTTTCAATTTCCGCCATTGTGCTCATGCCGGTACCGATAAAAGTATATTTTTTCTCTTTTGCCACTTCTTCCAATAATTCCTTATTAGTAAGCATAGCGGAGGCTATCTTATTGTACTTACATTTGTATTTTTGCAAAAATCGTTGGCTGTCAATATCCCAAGCCGAGGCAAACCACATTACCCCTTTTTCATTACAATACCTATCTATTTCATTATATTCTTTCTCGCCGAACTCCAAGCCTAGCTTCTGGTCACGGTTGGTAGTGCCCCAGGGGCTCTCCCTGGGTTTATCCAGTTCTTCCTTTGAATATACCTTCTCTACAGTTCTTTTCTGGAACTTCACCGCATCTGCCCCGGCGAATATTGCGCCATCAATGAGTTTCTTAGCTATTTGCAAATCGCCATTATGATTAATACCAATCTCCGCTACAACAAAAACCTTCATTTACTATTCTCCTTTGATTATTTTGTTTATTTCCGCGCATTCTATGTCTGCCTATACCCCCTAAATCCTGCATCTTTCTTCAAGTACAGATTCTTAGTCTGATCAATATATGCTTTCTTGATCTTTTCAAAATAATTATCAAGTAATCGCATATTTGCTTCCATAAGTGCTTCATAAAATTGATCATCAGTTAAATCTGTAAAATTTACCGATAAAAGATCTGAATTAATATGTTTATTTTCATAAAAATCAGCACAATCTTTCAATAGCCCCTTC
>CAZFDO010000160.1:1961-3860 GCA_964517965.1 uncultured Clostridia bacterium | reverse complement strand
CTATGATCAATCCCCCGACCGTAGTAGCTCCGCCGGATATATATTTCGTGGCAGAGATCACCTCGATATCCACGCCCGAATCCTTGCCGCTAAAAAAATAAAGCGGGGTAACGGTAGTGTCACCGATCAGCAACACCTTATTTTCCCGCGCTATTTTCGCTAAGGCCTTAACATTGGCCACTTCCAGCTGCGGATTGGTTATGGTTTCAAAGAAAATAGCCCTGGTATTTTTATCGATCAGTTTCTTTACCGTAGCCGGCCGGGAAAAATCGGCATATTTTATCTCCAGGCCCCAGGGACCAAGAGTTTTTTCAAAAAGAGAATAGGTATTTCCAAAAACATGTTTAGTGGTAATGATATTATCACCTTGGCCGGCAATGCTTAAGACAACATTGGCAATAGCGGCCATCCCGGAAGCTACTGCTACTACGGCCAAAGCATCAGTCAGGTTCTTAATCTTCTGTTCCAGGTGCTCTATGGTCGGATTAGTGATCCTGGAATAAGCATGCCTTGGCTTCTGGCCGAGAAAAGCCGCCTGGATCTCCTCCGCGGTATCAAACTCAAAAGCGGCGTTATCATATATAGGCATGTGCAAAGCACCATGCGGATCCTTCTTTAAAAAAGGCGTATGTATCGCTTTAGTCGTAAAACCGGCCATGTCATCTTCCTCCACCCATAAAATACAGGAAATCTATTTCGTCATTCTCTTTCAGCACGGTTTGTGTGAAATTTTCCCGTTTGACGAATTCCCCGTTCAATTGCACGCTCACCATATCCGGCATCTCCACATTATTTACTATGAGTAACTCCGTGACATTAAGTCCCTTGTTAATATCCTGCTCTTTACCGTTTATTTTTATCTGCATAAGGCCTCCTTAGTATAATTATAGCATCTCTATCAAAAAAGTAGACAATGCTATATAAAATATTTCCTGATCCCTCTTATTTCTCTCATATTAATACATTGAATCAGGAAAGAGCTCGTGCTAGATCATACTTTAATCAATCCTTCTTAATTAAAAAAATCCCATTCTCCGCCCTCAGGTTAGGCAGGAACCTGACGATCTTGCTAGTGCTGATGAAGATCTTTTTGTTTATGATTATCCCCCGTTTCAAACAATAATTTTCAAAGTCCAGTAGGCTTAGGAAATGCAGGTTGGGCGTATTGAACCACTCGAAAGGTAATGCCGGTGTCACTGGTACGCGTCCGCGAAAAGCCAATTGCCAGCGGGCTTTAAAGTGAACAAAGTTGGGAAATCCTACGATCACTTCTTTCCCCAGACGCAAAGCTTCCTGTAGGACAGTATCAGGATGTATCACCTGTTGCAGGCTTTGGTCCAGAATGACATAATCAAAAGACCAGTCCCCCCAGTCCTGAAGCCCCGAATCCAGGTCACCATGGAATACGCTCAAACCCTTCGCCACGCACTTATAAATGGCCTGCTCATCAATTTCTACGCCTTGGCCATTTACTTGCTTCTGCTGGCTTAAATAAGCCAACAGTTCCCCGTCCCCGCAACCAAGGTCCAGGACCGTGGATTTAGGGCTAATCAAGTCGGCAATGAGCCGGTGTTCGAAACTTATGACGGTATCTTGATTATTCACCCCGCCCTTCCTCTCATTATTATTATCAGCTAATATTTTATCCATTCAGATCTCCCTATAACATCAACTTTCTCGATCCCCTGCTGAATTATCTTCAGGAAGAGCGGGGCTCATTAGGCGCTCCATTCCCACCAGCCTCACCGAGCCTGGGCGGGCCGGACACACTGCGCAAAAAATGTTTGATCAGGTGCGATTCTTTTTCTATTTCAACCAGGAAAGCGTCATGGCCGTAAGTAGAATCTATCTCACAATAGGTGGTATTAATATTACGCGTTTTCAATAGCTTGACTATTT
>CAZFDO010000160.1:0-1951 GCA_964517965.1 uncultured Clostridia bacterium | reverse complement strand
GTTTGTCTCCGGAGAGATCAAAATAGTCCATCGCCTTGGTTATATAGAGATAGGAATTCGCGTCGAACCGCTTGACAAAAGTGTCACCGCGATAGCGTAAATAACCCTCTACCTCGAAATCAGAGGTAAATTTAAGGTTTTTACTCTTTTCTTTCAGCTTGCGGGAAAATTTCTCTTCCATGGAGCGGTCACTCATATAGGTAATATGCCCGATCATCCGGGCTATAGCCAATCCCCGCTCCGGCTGACCAAAACCATAGTAATTGCCGTTTAGCCACGCCGGATCAGCCATTACTGCCTGGCGGCCAACCTCATTAAAAGCGATCTGCTGCGGCGAATGTTTTAAAGTCGTGGCTATCGGGATAGCCGAAAGAACGTTCTCCGGATAAGAAGCCACCCACTGCAGAACCTGCATTCCACCCATTGAACCGCCGATCACGCTGAGCAGTTTTTTAATACCTAAATAGTCGATCAGTTGTTTTTGCGCTTTCACCATATCCGCAACCGTGATTATCGGAAAATCTAAAGCATAAGGCTTGCTAGTCTCAGGATTAATCGAAGATGGACCGGTACTGCCTTTGCACCCGCCAATAATATTGGAACAAATAATAAAATACTTATTAGTATCGAGAGCCTTGTCCGGGCCGATCAGATCATCCCACCAACCAGGCTTCTCATCCCCTTCATCATATCCTGCCGCGTGAGCATCACCGGAAAAAGCATGCTCCACTAAAATAGCATTACTCTTATCCTCGTTCAACGTACCATAGATTTCATAAGCTATTTTGATCGGACCCAATTTCTCTCCGGATTCCAATACCTGTTCATTTGGCGGCTCAGCAAAATTAAAATATTTTTTATCGGTTTTCCCGATACTTTTTCCATTACTCATTAACATCAGCTCCCTTATTTTACAGTGTCATCAGCAAACAACCACGTAGACAGGTATCTTTCACCTGTGTCCGGCAAGACTACGACAATGGTTTTACCAACAGCCTCAGGCCGCTTGGCTACTTCCAGAGCAGCCCACAGCGCTGCGCCGCTGGATATCCCGGCCAGTATTCCTTCTTCCTTAGCCAGCTGACGGGCAACTTTCCCGGCATCTTCATTGGTCACTTGGATTATCTCATCATATACCTTAGAGTTCAGGATTGCCGGCACAAAACCGGCCCCTATACCCTGTATTTTATGCGGACCAGGCTTGCCTCCGCTTAAGATTGGCGAGTCTTTTGGTTCTACCGCTACTATTTTCACGTTGGGGTTTCTCTTTTTTAGCACCTCGCCAACACCAGTGATAGTGCCGCCGGTGCCGATACCGGCAATAAAAATATCCACTTTGCCATCGGTGTCGTTCCAGATCTCTTCGGCTGTAGTCTTCCTGTGTATTTCCGGGTTGGCGGGATTATTAAACTGCTGTGGAATAAAACTATTAGGCGTTGTTTTAGCCAGTTCCTCTGCCTTTTCCACTGCTCCACGCATCCCCTTGGCTCCTTCGGTCAAAACCATTTCCGCCCCGAATATTTTCAGCAATTGCCGGCGTTCCATGCTCATGGTCTCTGGCATGGTTAAAATAAGTTTATAACCTTTGGCGGCGGCTACAAAGGCCAGAGATATACCGGTATTACCGCTGGTCGGTTCAATGATCACCGTGTTCTGCTTAAGCAATCCTGCTCTTTCAGCAGCTTCGATCATGGCCACGCCAATGCGGTCCTTGACGCTGGACAAAGGATTGAAAGACTCCAATTTAGCCAGCACGGTGGCAGTCGTGTTTCTGGCCAGCTGGTTTATTTTCACTAAGGGCGTATGCCCTACGGTTTTGGTTATATCATCGTAGATTTTTGACATTTTAGTCTCCTGCTTTTTATTAGGCTTGTTTCAAAGCCTGTTCAATATCCGCCAAAATATCGTCAATATGTTCCACCCCGATAGACAGCCTGACAAAATCAGGGGT
>CAZFDO010000159.1:2844-3862 GCA_964517965.1 uncultured Clostridia bacterium | reverse complement strand
GGTTATTAGTAACGTGCTAAAAAAGATAAGGTTCTGCCAGAGATTGAATTCAGCGGCATAGAGCATCAAGAGCACACCCAAACCGATCAATCCCAGCAGGTTGATCACGGTGATCAAATCCTGGGTGTCGAATTTTTTCAGTATATCGACCACTCCTATACCCTTCCTATAGCCTTTGGTTAAGCCTCCGAATTTGATGTATAAGCCAAACAGGTTGAAAAAAAACAGGAAAAATAAAGGTCCGATCAATTTGGCGTCGCCATCAAGGGTCAGGATCATCAAGATGCCAATTAGAGCGCAAAAAGGCCGTAAGGAAGCCCAGAAGAAGGCATCCCCAATGGCCGCTAATGGTCCGCTCATAATAGCCTTTATGGAACGAATCTCTTCTGGTTTTACAGTCCCTGGCTGGTTGGCCATTTTCTCTTCCATGGAAGTGGTCACGCCGATCACAAATGAAGCCATATAGGGATGGGTATTAAAAAATTCCAGGTGCCGCTGTAATGCGGCTATACGGGCCGGGCCTTTTGGATAAAGCCTTTTTATCATCGGTACTACCGTAAACAGGAATCCCAGGTTTTGCAACCGTTCAAAATTCCATACGGCCTGAATATATAACGACCGGTGCATTATTTTCCATAAATCCAGTTTAGTGATCGTACGGTTCTGTGTATTTATCATTAATATTCCCTACCCACTTTTCTGAATCTAAAGGTATCCCAGACCATGGCCAATCCCAAGGCAATAAGTAAGACCCTGGCTTGTCCGAGGCCAGCCAATAGCGCATCGGGTAATTTTGGCACTACCATATGAAATATCCATAATCCCAAATATATGGAAATGAAATAAAAGAGAAAATATTTTAAAACTATCAGCAGGATAGCCAGGATGACCATAGCCTGGATCATAAACAGATTATCTTCTTTAGCATATTTGTCAGCATAATATACCAGTTGGTTACTGAACCTCCTGACGAAAATATCCATCTTTTTTAAAAGGGTCCCCAGCGGCATGGCATAGC
>CAZFDO010000159.1:0-2834 GCA_964517965.1 uncultured Clostridia bacterium | reverse complement strand
CAGGACCATGGCTGTACTTTCGCTGCCACTCCACCATTGTTCCAGGAAAATAGAACTGGCCGTAGCTACTACGGTGGTCGCTGCTGCATCCAGGGGAATACTGGCGCCCAAAGGAAGCGTGTTGATCCAGATCAGCTCCAATATACTGCCCATCAGCATACCATGCATAAAATCACCGCACATCCAGCCGATCAATGGTCCGATAATTATCGGACGGGAGACCATGACCTGCCAGCAGGCAGTGACATCCAGGCTGATGATGCTGGCCACTAAACTGACCCAAATTGTAGTTAATAGCATTTAGTCCTCGTTATAATCATATAATTAGTCAGTAAGATCTTTTAAAACAAATTTTACGGTAGTCTGCCACTGGCCTTTCGGCTTTAAAATAACCTGCCACAACGGCATAATAACCGAACCCTGGTAACTGCGCTCAAATCCAGCTTCTGATTGGGATACGGTTTCCAACGGGAACCGCCAGACCGTAGCTGTTTCTGTAAAATGCCAGCTGGCGTCTATCCTGGTAAAATAATCTTTTAGGCCAATTCCCTGGAAACCGGTACTTTCTTCGATACTATCCATATATTTGTTATCTATTTTATCCTTTTCGTTCAGGCTATAATAAAAACACCCGTCATCATGCCCGGTAGTACCGGCAAAACTATATTCGCTGCCGAAGCGCAATTCCAATTTGGTATTTTCCAGGTTAGTTAGTACATATTCTATGGTCATTACTGACTGGTCTTTAGACATACTTATTTTCTTCTCTACCCGCAGCGCGGCAAACACATTGTCTACCCAGGTATGGCCTTCCCGGGAAAGCATTATATGTAATTGCCCCCCTTCTTCCCGGCATTGATAATCATAGGCCTGGTTCACAAAGTCACCTTGTTCACCGAAGTTGCAATTATGGAACGATTGCAGGTCACTCCAGTCGCTCAGAAAATGTTCAATGGCAAAGCCACGATCATACCAGTCATATTTCAAGTACTGGTCAAGGTTTTGTTCTTTTACCCGGAACTGCTCATGGATGGTCTTGGCTTTGCGGCTATCCTTCTGTTGACCATGGGTATTGACAGAATCAAGGATCTTCTGATGATACGCTTCTTTGTGCCGGCTCAAGACATTCAGGCAATTAAAGTTTTTTGGCCGGTAATCCAGCTCCAGTATCTTGCCGCCAACTTCAGGAGTCAGATACAATTTAATTTTCTTGCTGGCCGCAATTATCTCCAGATGGCCGTCATTATTATAGTCCCGGGATTGGCAATCAAAATTACCCGGCAGTGGTATTGCCTGCTCCAGGTTATTTTCTGCCTTGATCAGGTTTTCATAAATTGAACGCCTTAAATGACTCATATATAAGCCGCCAAACACGCCATGCCAGTAACCGTCATTAGCTTGCGCCGCGAGAAGCTCATCCTGGGCTTGCAGGAGTTGCGGACTATTATTTCCGGACTTTAGGGCAGCGTTCACCTTGCCGCTGACTTCCAGCATTTTTTTATGCATGTTATTTGATTCAGGGTATTTTACCAGGAAATTCCGCCAAAAACCGCCTTTGATGAACTGCAGGTAGTCCTGCTGGTCCTGGTTTTGCTTGATCTGTTCCACAATATGTTCATATATTTCCTGGGTATGTTCAGGCAAAGACCATTCCAGCATTTCACTGTAGCTGGCACAAGGTACATACACTCGTCCATTAGGTTTATAGGTATCCAGATATTCAGTAAAGGTCGTGGTCTTGAGCCAGGAAGAATTTTCTTCCAGCTTCTCAAAAAACCGTTCTAACCACTTTTCCTCATATACCGAGTGATAGGTTTGCGGCCAGATCCCGAATTTTTCCCCGTCATCGGCTATGACCAGAAGCCGGTTTCCTTCTTCACTGGCTACCTGGGCACAATACTCAATGGTTTTTTCCGGCATGGCAAACGGGATGAGATAACGTAGTTTCTGGCTGATCGGGAACATGGCCAGCGACTGGCCTTGTTCTTCAGAGATATAATAACCGAACAGGTCCTCTTCTGTCAGTCCGGCAGATTTAAAATGATAATCATCCACGACGACATATTCAACTTTGGCTTCTTGCAGTGCCTTTACCAAATGCGGTTCCCAGATCCGTTCGGCCAACCACATGCCGCGCGGCTGGTAGCCGGTGGTTTCGCGAACATAGGCAGTCATTTTTTCAATTTGGGCTTTTTTGTCGTCATCCGGCAGGATAGCCAATATGGGTTCATAAAATCCGCCGGTCATGATCTCGATCTGCTGGCGGGTTACCATCTGACGTATTTGCGCAATGAATTCAGGATGCTTATCCTGTATAAATTTAAAAAGCGCTCCAGTATAATGGAAACTCATCTTTATATTTGGATGGCGCTGCAAGACAGTCATAAACGGCAAATAGGCCTTCTGGTAGGCTTCTTCAAAAATATGGTCAAAGTTGCCTACTGGCTGATGGTTATGCACGCCGAATATGAGGTTAACTTTTTTCACCTGGCTGCTCCTTCAGATTGACGGAATTATCTCCCATCGTGATCTTGCGTACGGATTCCATGATATTAATACGTTCATCCGTTGGGACGATCCGTCCTTCCAGCTCAATCTCTTTGCGTTCCAACTGGTAAAGCGCTTCAATATCTTCCATATCCACGCACACGGCTTTTAATATTTGCTTTTTACCTTCACAATAATGAATACCGCCGACATTAATGCTCTTGATCGGAACATTTTTCTCGACTAAAGACAGGGCATCCTGGGGAGAGTTTAGCAGAATTATGACCCGGTTGTCTTCTGATATTCCTCGTTTCAGTACCGTAGCTGCTTCTTCTATGCTCAGGATC
>CAZFDO010000158.1:1300-3865 GCA_964517965.1 uncultured Clostridia bacterium | reverse complement strand
ATCTTTGACAACTTTATATCTTTTACACCCTTGACTTATTATAGGATGTCTTTTAGCTATAGCGTTTTAAAAATAAAAAACCAACCGCAAGCATTTAATTCGCCTACTGCGGTTGATAAATTTAGTTTTCTGATTAGCTTATATTTGAACATAAGAAAAGGATGCTCGACTTTCTTTTAGCAAACTTTTCTTATTTCCAAACATTACTAATATGAATATACCACAAAAATTGGCTTTGTCAATGGTTGTTTTACTCTACACGACAAAATCAGGCAAATAAATTCTTATCCAGGCTGCGGTATTGCAGGGCTTCGGCAATATGCTGGGACTGGATCTGGGCGTGATCATCCAGGTCACTAATGGTCCGGGCTACCTTTAAAATGCGGTCATAAGCGCGGGCGCTCAGGTTCAGTTTGTTAATAGCGTTTTTGAGCAATTCCTGGCTTTCACCAGTGAGCTGGCAGTATTTTTTCAGGTGTTTTGACTGCATATGAGCATTACAGTACATATGCTTTTCCTTGCGGAAACGCTCCTGTTGAAGAGTCCGGGCCTGATTGACTCTATCCCTGACCATAGCACTGCTTTCGGCAGGCATATCAGTAGTCATTTCAGTGAACTTTAGCCGCGGCACTTCCACATGGATATCTATCCGGTCCAGTAGAGGCCCGGATACTTTGGAAAGGTATTTTTGGATCTTAAACATTGAGCAAATACATTCCTGCTTATTATCGCCATGATACCCGCAGGGACAAGGATTCATGGCTGCTACCATCATAAATTTGGCTGGATAGGTTAGGCTGGTAACGGCCCGGGAGATGGTTACCACCCCGTCTTCCAAGGGCTGCCTGAGCACTTCCAGGACATTGCGGTGGAACTCTGGCAATTCATCCAGGAAAAGCACGCCATTATGCGACAGGCTCACTTCCCCAGGCTTGGGATACGCTCCTCCACCGATCAGCGCTACATCGCTGATCGTATGATGAGGGGAACGGAATGGCCGGGTTGCCACTAATGATAAGCCGTCCAAATTACCAGAAACACTGTGGATTTTAGTCGTTTCTATACTTTCTTCTATGGACATATCCGGTAAAATAGACGGCAGTCTTCTGGCTAGCATGGTCTTTCCAGATCCAGGGCTACCAATAAGTAGGATATTATGACCTCCCGCTGCTGCTACTTCCAAGGCCCGCTTGGCAAATATCTGCCCCTTGACATCACTAAAGTCTGTCTCATAGCGGCAGTTACGCTCAAAAGCATCCTGCAAGTCAAACTCGAATTCCGGCAAATCCTTATCATCATTGAGAAAATCCACTACCTGCCGCAAATGGGTGACTGGATATACAGCCAGGTCTTCAATTACCCCGGCTTCTGTTTTGTTCTCTTCCGGCACGATGATACCTTTGATCTTTTCCTGGCGCAGGGCTAAAGCTATGGACAGGACCCCGCGCACCTGCCTGATCGAGCCATCCAAAGCCAGCTCTCCCAGGAAAACAAAGTCTTTAAGTTTATTTGGCCTGATCTGGCCGTGAGCCGCTAATATACCAATGGCGATGGCCAAGTCAAAACTGGCGCCTTCTTTTTTGATATCAGCCGGGGCCATATTAACAGTCATGCGCTTGGTGGGGAATTTGAGTTCGCTATTTTTGATAGCTGCCATTACCCGGTCACGGCTCTCCCGCACACTGGTATCTGGCAAGCCGACTATATTGAATGCAGGCAATCCTTTGCTGATATCCACTTCCACCTTTATTATATAGGCATCTATGCCCAATACCGCACTCGTTAATACTTTGGCTAACATAAGACTCCATTAGATAAAAAAATAAAGAAAGCATATTTTGTCAACATCCCGGAGTTTGCAATAGGTTTGAAGAACCGAGACGGAAAATCGCCTAGTATTTTCGTCTCAAAAAAGTGCGAGCATATTCGCAGTAATATGTAAGCAGGTTTTTAGACGAAAAGACAAAGCGATTTTTTGTCGAATTCCAAATCCTATTGTAAATTCCAGGATTATAGCTTTCCTGAAACTGATTTCCTTTATATCTTATACCCTTCTTTTTGTCAATAAAAAGTTGAAATGAAAATGATCATGCAACTTGTGTGTGGAAATTTACATTGTGTTGACCGGGAGAAGTTTTTTCTCTTAATGGCACAGCTTCCAATTTCACCTTATACCCTAAAGGAATAAGCACTTTCTCCAATGATGGGATATTAAAGAACTCTCCCTTCTCTATTTTGGAGATGTACTGTTGACTGACCTTAATTTTTTTTGCCAACTGCTTTTGCGTCAAATTGTGGGTTATGCGATAGCCCACTATCTTTTTGGCAATCTGAAGTTTTTGGTCTTCCAATTCGCAGAGTTCCCTAAAAGCAGGTTTTTTCATCTCCTCTTTCAAGTGTTCGTCTACTTTTAACATTTTTTGCTTTTTCATCTTCATCACCTTTCTTTTATTCTATTGAGAAAATCCCTTTTCCTGTCAATCTCTTTCACGTTTAAGCGCCTGACCCGTTATTATTTTAGTAATAGGGGACGTTGAGTAATAGGGGACGTTGTTAAGAAGTCAA
>CAZFDO010000158.1:0-1290 GCA_964517965.1 uncultured Clostridia bacterium | reverse complement strand
AGACTCTCCCCGAGTTTGATACTTTGCGATACCGCCGACCTGGTTAGACCTAAATATTGTCCTAGCTCACTGCCGCTCATTCCTAATTCACTATTCCCCCAATAGACTAAAAGATTCCTGGCCTTCGATATATTACTGTTTTTGCTCCGTCTTAATATATCTTCTTTATTAATCAACATTATGGCACACACTTTTTTTACCAGTTTTTCTATATCCCAACCTTCTCTCTTCAGTTTTTCTCTCTGCATCATTTTTTCTTCACTTACTTGTAGCGTTTGGTCCACAAAATTACCATCACCCAATATCCGCTCATCTCCCTGCCACCGTTCCTTGGCTTTCCTTAAGCGAAATACCCCTTCCCAACCTCCGGCGCTACGTCTTAAGCCCCCTCCAGTTAGATCATCCCGTTTCCCCATGTTTATGCCATCTTTGATGAACTCCAGATAGTTGGCCTCTGCCTCATGCTTGCGCTGTCCGAATCTGGCTAATATTTCCTCAGTCTCTTGCCAGGCTACCTTATTCTTACCCATTATCACGGCATGCCCGCTCCAGGAGTACTTATTCAACTCTTTCAGGTCTTTTACCAGCCTGCCTCTTAATGGATTCAAATGCACATATCTCACCAGTTCCAATAAATAGGCATCCTCTTGACACAGTATTGATTTGTACCTGCCTTGGTAAAGATATCCGCTTCTCTTATGCCGGCGATTAAAGTAGAGCGCATAGCCAGTCAATAATCCTCTCATTAGATCGCTTACTGGTTTTACTCCGCTTCTAATTATTAAATGAAAATGATTGGGCATTAACACCCAACCACAGCATTGATCTCCAGTATCCTGCAGACCTTTTTCTAACCGCCTCAAAAATTCTCTCCGGTCATCATCATCTCTATATATTTCCCGGCGTTCTATACCACGTTGTATTATATGGTATATTCCTCCGGTAATAGTTATTCTTCCTTGTCTGGGCATAGATACTTTATACTTCTCTTTTCCTATCTTGTCAATACTTTAATATTAAACAACGTCCCCTATAACCACCTATAACCTATAACCACTGCTTTTCAAGGCTTTTTAGGCTACTTTCAAGCAAACGTCTTGTCCTGATTCTTTTTCAAAGGAAATTTTAACGCATCTGTTCAAGGATTTGGCAATATTCAACAGGGTATCCAGAGTAAGGTTGTTTTCCTGCGCTGTCTCTATCTGGGAGATATATTGCTGGGTGACGTGCATCCTTTTGGCCAGGTCTGTTTGCTTGAGTTTACATTCTTGACGCAATTCGGCGATCTTT
>CAZFDO010000157.1:1769-3869 GCA_964517965.1 uncultured Clostridia bacterium | reverse complement strand
GCGGCATTCTTTCACCGCATTCTGCTCTACATTAGTATCAACTATAAATACTAACCCAGGCAGTTTTTTCATACCTTTGATTCCGCCCAGGAGCTTTTCCATTTTTGCCCGTTCTTTCTCTATTAATGATTGTTCTTTCTTGGTGAGCATCTCGATCCGTCCGCTCTTTCTTAATTCCTCGATCTCAGCTAAACGTTCGATGCTTTTATGGATGGTTTGATAATTGGTAAGCAAACCTCCGACCCAGCGCTGGTTGATATAATACATCTCGCAACGCTTCGCTTCTGCGCAAATCGATTCGTGCGCCTGCTTCTTGGTACCGACAAAAAGAACATAATCTCCCTGAGAAACTCGTTCGACTATATACTTATATGCCTCCTTGATTTTCTTAACAGTCTTCTGGAGGTCGATAATATGGATTCCATTTCTTTGGCCGAAGATATACTTAGCCATCTTCGGGTTCCATCTCTTTGTCTGATGTCCAAAATGGACGCCTGCTTCTAAAAGCTGTTTCATAGATATCACTGACATTTTTTCACCCCCCCTCTTTTTGAAATTTTAAATTACAAATTTTAAATTATCCCCTGCTGATTTGCCCAAAATGCCTGACAAATCAAATCCGCGGGGACAGGCAAATTATGGTCGAAAAACTCTATCTTAAACATTTTTTTAAATATATCATAATATCGTCATTTTTGCAAGGAAAAAAATCTCGACAGTTTCTTCCAAATCTGGCCGATCCGGCTATCGCTGAAGATAACAGCTATCCTTTCAGACTCAGCCAGTTCTTCTTCTCCGATCACTGCTGGCCCGAACCGTACTTTTAGCCTGATCTTATCCTGATCCGGGATTATTTCCTCTACCGGTACGGTCAGAGGGATAACCTCTTCCGCTCCATTGCGCTTGATACGGCCGCCCAGCAGTTTGGATAGGTATTGGGCAATATCCCGCGGGTCCGTGATCTTGGTCCAGATCATCTCACCGGGCTGCAAATCCCGGACCGTTTTCCCTTCCCGGCCGGCATTCTTGATGGTTTCTATTTTTAATACCAGTGAGGCGATCTCTTCCTGCTGTTCCGGCGGCTCCGGCAGCCGCAGCTTGGCAATATCTTCGTCTATCTGCTCTTTAAGTTCCTTAAATTGGAACAGGTTTACTTCTTCCAATTGGATATTCAGGGTGATCTCTTCATCCGGACTGATAACTTTTATTTCCCGGGCCAGCATTTCTTCCAGAGATTCCCGGTTGTTTTGCACAAGTGCTTCAAAAATGTCGCTTTTCTCTTCTCCACGCGTCCAGTTCTTCAGGTTCTCCTGCAATTTTTGGGTGATCTCCGGCTGACTGCCTTCGCCCAATTTAAGAGCATATAACTTCCGTTCAAACTCATGCCATGGTTTATTCAGGCCATTTTGATAGATACCAGGATTACAGGTCACAATATTGGCCAGGCGCATGATCTTTTTCAGCTTGATATCGGCAATCAGGATAAATAATCCAAAATAACTGGCCGGGCCAATTTTAAACTTGCCTTTAACGACAATGATCTGTTTGAGCAGTGAATTGATGATCTTGATGGCTTTGGCTACGTCATTCCCCGTAGAATGCAGCACCAGCTCAGCCTGTTCAGTATCACAGCCTGTCTCTTCCATGATCAATTGTTTTTTATCTTTTATTTTATCTGGCATAAATAATCCTAAGAAGTTGGCGAGTCCCGGGTCCCGGGTCTGCGGGTCAAGATAATTACCAGACTCGTTGACTCGCAACTCGCAATTTTTCTAAGCCCTGGGGTGACTCTTTTCGTATACTTTTTTCAGGCGTTCCATGGTAACATGCGTATATTTCTGCGTGCTCTCCAGGCTATTATGTCCCAGCATTTCCTGGATCGAACGCAAATCGCAGCCGGCGTTCAGTAAATGAGTTGCAAACGTATGCCGGAGAGTATGAGCGCTGATCTTCTTGGTGACACTGGTTTTTCTGATATAATAATCAATTAGCCGGTTAATGCTCCGGTCCGTGATCCTGGCCCCATGATAATTAACGAACAGCGCTTTGGTATCACGACTGATTTTTTTTCTTTCCTCCAGGTACTGGTACAAAACCTGC
>CAZFDO010000157.1:0-1759 GCA_964517965.1 uncultured Clostridia bacterium | reverse complement strand
GCAGAGCCTGTTCCCCTATCGGGACCACTCTTTCTTTAGCTCCCTTGCCGCGGACCTTTACCAAACCACCCAGAAAATCCATATCTTCCAGGTTAAGCCCGGTGAGCTCAGCTACCCGCATTCCGGTAGAGTAAAGAGTCTCCAGGATGCTCCTGTCCCGCAAGGCTTTAAAACCGCGCTCACCCGGAGCCTGCAGTAATTGCATTATCTCATCTTTTTCCAGGAATTTAGGCAATTTCTTGTCCTGTTTGGGAGCGTGCAAAACCTTAGCCGGATTATTTTCCAGATATTTCTTTTTTTGTAGAAATTTAAAAAATGATTTTAAAGCTGCTACTTTCCGTCCGATACTTGATTTCTGGTAGTTCTTTTTATTAAGGTCAGCCAGAAACTGCCTTAGCACGAGGTGGTTTATCTCGTTAAATGATTTGATTTGTATAACTGCCAAAAATTTGGCAAATTGCTGCAGATCAATACGGTAATTGCGTACCGTATGAGGGCTTTCATTTCTTTCATAGGACAGGTATTTTGCGAAAGCCTCTAGCTGTTCTTGCATAAGTACCTTTACCCCGCTCCTGCGCGCAGAGGCGGGGTTCATTTTTGTTCGATAGATTTGGTATTCTTACATTTAGGGAACCCGCTGCAGGCCAGGAACGGGCCTCTACTGCTGGTGCGGATCACCATGTGCTGGCCGCATTTTTCACATACTTCCTTGGTCATTTCGGGACCGGTTTTCTGGTTAGTCCCATCCAGATTTGAGGTATAACGGCATTTGGGATAACCGCTACAGGCCAGGAACGGCCCTTTGCGTCCGGAACGGATAACCAGGGGCAAGCTGCATTCCGGGCATTTCTTATCAGTTGTTTCATTCACTTTTTTTACTTCTCCTGATTCCAGGCGTTCCTTATATTTGCATTTAGGATAATTTGAACAGGCAATGAATTTGCCATAACGGCTGAACCTTACCACCAGCGGCGCCTTATCCAGCGGGCATAGGCGATCGGTCTTTTCACCCTTGCTGATGATTTCTTCCGCCTTAGTCAGAGTCTGGTTAAAGGAAGTATAGAATTCCTTAAGGACAGCGGTCCATTCCTTTTTACCTTCCGCAATCTCGTCCAATTCTTCTTCCATTTTGGCGGTAAATCCCACATCAATGACGCTGGAAAAACTTTCTTTCAACATATCATTAACGTGAAAACCGATCGGCTCGGGATAAAACTTATGCTCTTTTATAATAACATATTTTCGGGTTTTAATGGTATTAATAATTGGCGCATAAGTAGAAGGACGGCCGATACCGTTCTTTTCCAGTATTTTGATCAAGCTGGCTTCATTAAAACGCGGCGGCGGCTCGGTGAATTTCTGGTCATGTAATAACCGGACCAGGTCCAAGACCTCTTTTTCAGTCAGCGGCGGTAGTTTAGACTTGGCTTCTTCATTCGCTTTTTTCTGCTCTGTATCTTCCTCTTCCTCTTCCTCGGTATAAAGTACCATAAAACCGTCAAATTTTACGGTTTGTCCGGTAGCCCTGAACAGGTATTCATTGGATGTCCGTATATCCACGGAAACACTATCCATTATGGCGCTGGCCATCTGGCTGGCCACAAAACGCTGCCAGATCAAATTATACAGCTTATATTGATCCGGGGTCAGAAAATTCTTAATTTCTTCCGGTATATTCCTGGGTGAAGTCGGCCGGATAGCTTCGTGCGCTTCCTGAGCCCCTTTGACCTTGGTTTTATAGATCCGGGTAGTCTCTGGC
>CAZFDO010000156.1:0-3933 GCA_964517965.1 uncultured Clostridia bacterium | reverse complement strand
GCTTGGCCGCCTGGCTGAATTTTTTCTGCCAGTAAGCAGCTATTAGCTGCCGCTCCTCCAAGCCATGCATAAAAAAGATATCTTTGATCGCTTCGGGCAGCTGTTTGAAATTTTTTAAGCTCTTTTTGCTCATTCTATCCTGGAACAGGTATTATTGTTTACTTGATATATTGTTTTGGGGACAGCCCCGGCCTTGATCCGCTCGCGGTCTGTGGCTGCCAAAAAAACTTGTTCCTGGCGCTGTAAATACCGCAGCAGTTGTTCTTGTGTTGGCGCATCTATCTCAGCAAAAATATCATCCGCCAGAATTAACGGGCGCTGTTTTTGTTCCTGTTCGATGATCTCTGCCTGACTCAAGCGTAAGATATAGGCGATGAGAGTTTGTTCCCCCTGCGATCCGAAGATGCGCAGATTTTTTTTGCCCTCGCCCTTATCCAGGAGTACCTCTACATCGTCACGCTGTGGGCCGATCAAGGTCCTGGCCTGCTTGATCTCTTCCTGCTGTATCATCAGCCATACTTTAGGCCAGTCTTTATCTTCCAGCGGACAATTGGTCTTATACTCTAAAGAGATTTCCCGCGCCAGCGCTGGTTGCAGTACCTGTAATACCTGATTGGTTGTTTTTTGCAGCAGGGTTATTATTCTGCGGCGTTTCTCCGTAAGATAGCGTGCTTCCAGCTGCAACTGGTGGTTCCAAACATCCAGCGTGTCCTGTTTTTGCCGTTCATCCCTTATTTGCTTCAGGATCTCATTTCTGGAAAGGATGATTTTTTTCAATTTAAGCAGGCGATAACTATATTCGCTCTCTACTTGAATTAATAACTGGTTTAGAAAACTCCGTCGCAGGATCGGCTCTCCGCTAATCAACTCGCCATCTTTGCTGGTCAGCATCACCGCTGGAGCTACGGTTCGTAATTCTCCCGGGGAGGAAACATTTTTTTTGTTAATTTGTATCTTTTTATCCTGTTCTTTAGCTAAGCGTATGCCCAGGGACTGCAGGCCGGTAGCATTTACTATTTCCGCAGTAATAAAACCCTCTGGTTGCCCCCAACGGATCATTTCGTGTTCATCCAGCACTCTCAAAGACCGCCCGAAATGTAAAAAGAAGATAGCTTCCAGCAAATTACTCTTGCCGGCTGCGTTTTGCCCGATAAGCAAATTTATGCCTGGTTGAAATTCAAGTTTCAAATCAGCATAGTTCCTTATATTTTGTAGAGACAAGGTTTTTAGATACATTGCCTACAGCCGCATAGGCATAATCACATAAAGATACTCTTCGTCGCTCTGCGGCCGAATCACGCCCGGGCTCATCGGATTACTTAGCTCCAAGATAATATTGGGGGTAGCTATGCTTTTAAGGACATCAATTAAATATTTTGGGTTGTATGCTGCCTCAAATTTATTCCCTTTATATTCTATTTCCATTTCTTCTTGCGCCTCTCCCAATCCCTGGGCCATACTGGAAATAATCGCTTTGTTGTCCGCCAGCTCTAATTTTATAGACTCGGCTTTTTCCGGAGCCAGCAAAGATACCCGTTTAATCGCGCTTAAAAACTTCGCTGTGTCTAAAACCAGCTCGGTAGAATGTTCTTTTGGGATAACCTGCTTATAGTTTGGGAATTTCCCTTCGATCAACCTGGAAACCAGAATGGTTGAGCCGAATTTATATGATATTTGGTTCTCGGTAAGCTCTATTTTAACCATGTTTTTACCGTCGTCTTTTTCACCGATCAAGCGATTGATCTCGCGCAGGGCTTTAGAAGGAATAACTACATCCAGCTTGTTTTTAATGCTTTTCCCTGATTTTCCGCCATTAATATACGCCAGTCTACGGCCATCAGTAGCCACCATTTCAATGGTGTTATTTGAGGTTTGCAGTAACACCCCGGTTAATACATACCTGGTCTCATCGTTGGAAATAGCAAAAATTGTTTTTTGGACCATGTTTTTTAAAATAGCGGTTGAAAGATCAAAAGCGTTTTCCTCTTTAAAATCAGGAATGATCGGAAATTCATCTTTCGGCAAGCCCATTATTTTAAATACTATTTTCCCGCAACTTAAAATTACTTTATATTCTGGGGTCACTTCTATCTGTATGTCCTGCTCTGGTAATTCACGAACAATATCAAAAAGCATCTTAGCCGAGAGAGTAATAGAGCCTTCTTTAATTATTTCTACTGGTATTTCAGTTTTTATACCCACTTCCAGGTCAGTAGCTGCGAGTTTTAAATTATCTTTCTGTGTTTCCAGTAGAATATTCGCCAGTATCGGTAAGCTTACCCTATTAGAAATGATGGCTTGTACGCTTTGTACACCTTTTAGCAATTCAACTTGGGAACAAACGATCTTCATTCTATCCTCCTTTTATAATAATAGTAGTTAAGTATATATTTTAAGAGCAAGATCAACAGCAATAATAATAATAAGGTAAAGAATATGTGCATAATAGAAAAAATTGGTTATATCATAACAGAACAGAGACTTAATAAGATGTGTATGGAACGGCGAGTTATGAACAAATTCAACAAAAAAATTAAAATTAAAATATTATACACAAAAAAAGCAGGTTACTCAGAGCTTATTCTTTAATTCCATAATGATTTTGTTAATTAACGCAGCAAAAAAAGGATCTGAGTTCATTTTCTTGCTTATTTTTTCACAAGCATACATCACCGTGGTATGATCCCGGCCGCCAAAGGCCGCTCCTATTTCCGGTAAAGAATACTCTGTCAAGGCCCGGGAAAGATACATCGCTATTTGTCGCGGATAAGCAACCGCATCGGTCCGCTTGCGGCTTTGCATATCCTTTATATCCAGATTATAATGTTTTGCCACGGCTTCTTGTATCTGCCGCATGGTAATATTTGGCTCTATTTCTTTGGTGGGCAGAAGATCTTTTAGGATCTCTTCGGCCAGGTCCAGGGTGACTCGCTTGCCGGTCAAAGAAGAAAAAGCCACTACTCTGATCAAGGCTCCTTCCAACTCGCGAATATTTGATTTGATCTTATTAGCGATAAAAAGCATGACCTCTTCAGGAGTGTTTATCTTTTCCAGCTCCGCCTTGCGCCGTAAAATAGCAATTCTGGTTTCCAAATCCGGCGGCTGAATATCTGTAACCAAGCCCCATTCAAAACGGGTGGTCAGCCGTTCCTCAAGCTCAGGGATCTCTTTCGGCGGCCGGTCGCTCGAAAAAATTAATTGTTTGTGATTATCATATAAAGCATTAAAAGTATGGAAAAACCCCTCTTGAGAGCTGCCTTTGCCGCCAAAAAACTGCACATCATCTACTAACAGGACATCTACATTGCGATATTTACCGCGAAACTCTTCGGGTTTGGAAAAACGAATGGAATCAATAAATTCATTAACAAACCGCTCGCTGGTGACATATAATAAACGGACTTGAGGATAGGAAGTCTTAATATAGTGACCGATCGCATGTAGCAAATGGGTTTTCCCAAGCCCTACGCCGCCGTATATGAAGAAAGGATTATAAGCTTTTCCTGGCTCCTTGGCCACGGCCTGTGCCGCCGCTTGGGCGAAACGGTTACTAGGGCCAATGACAAAACTATCAAAGGTATATTTTGGATTAAACAAGACCTCGGCAAAAGTAGACTCGGTCTTATAAACCGGGATAGGCTCAATTTCTTCTTTAGTGATCTGTGTGACCGGCTCTTTAAGCGCCAGGGAAACAAGAAAATTAAGAGAGATTTGAACCTCGCCGTTTTCATGATGCTGCGCAAAAAAATCAATAATCGGACGAGAGAGATGTTCGATCCACCATTCCTGGAAAAAGCGATTGGGCACTTCTAAGGTTAGAGTATTGGTTTCAAAACCAATGAATTTGACTGGTTTTACCCACAGGTCAAAGGTTTCTTCCTCCAAGGTTGTTTTGATCTGATTAAGGGTTAATTCCCATGATTCTAAAGGATT
>CAZFDO010000155.1:0-3950 GCA_964517965.1 uncultured Clostridia bacterium | reverse complement strand
GTTCCTGCGGTGCCACTACCGGGAACATCACCAGTTCCAATCGGCAGGTATTGTCGATTTCCGCCTATCCCACAAAGCCGGACCTGGTAGTATATGAATATTGCAAAGCCGATGCTTACGGTTCTCGTTTGACCCCAGAGACGGCGGAGCTGACCTCCAGGTTTTATTCTGTGAACAGTCCTCCGGAACTTGGCTGGAACTATATTTATCTTATCCGTGATTATAAAATTCAGCAGACTATTGGAAAAGGCGATACGGCAACTGTGTATGTCATCTATGATTACATGGCGACCTTAAATATTGATAAAGCCGATGTTTATGTGGAAGACATGCCGTTCCTGGTAGAGTTTAACCTGGTCAAAGAGCGCGGTGGCTGGAAGATCGCCGCCTTCAAAACCTTACCCTGCGTGTACAAGGAAACGGCGCTGGCTTACTTGAAGGAAAGGTTTAAAACCTCTGGCAACCAGAAACAGGAAGACGAAATGCTCTCCCTCATCCAGAAGGCCAAGACGCTGGAATAACCGGCCGCAGGGCATTAACCAATAAATGACAGTAGACAGGTCAGTCAGGGTGAGTTTTTTAGCCCTGGCTATTTTTTTAAGAGGAGGATTGGCTTAATAATGATACCGGAAAAAGAAATGAAAGCGCTAGCTGTTAAAACTGATTCTAAAATCGTACTCTTGATCATGGACGGAGTGGGCGGCTTGCCGCTCAATGGGAAAACAGAGCTTGAAGCTGCCAGCAAGCCGAACCTGGATAAGCTGGCCCAGAATTCAATAGGCGGTCTTACTGACCCGATCAACTTGGGGATTACTCCGGGTAGCGGTCCTTCGCACCTGGCAATTTTTGGTTATGACCCGTTAAAGTTTGAAATTGGCCGGGGAGTGCTGGAAGCAGCAGGCATAGGTTTTGAATTGACTAACCGTGACCTGGCGGCTCGCGGAAATTTTGCTACGATGGATGACCACCAAGTCATCACTGACCGTAGAGCGGGGCGCATCCCAACCGAAAAAAATAAACAGATCTGCGTCGAACTGCAAGAGAAGATCAAAAAAATTGATGATGTGGAAGTTTTCATCCGGCCGGGGAAAGAGCATCGGTTTGTCATAATTTTCCGCGGTGATGGTTTGCAGGGGCCTTTGACAGATGCGGATCCGCAAAAAGAAGGTTTAAAAATTAAGTTTACCGAAGCTCCGGCGCCGGAAAGCAAGAAAGCCAGCGATGTTGTCAATACATTTATCAAGGAAGCTAATAGCATCTTAAAAAGTCATCATCCGGCTAATACGGTACTTTTGCGCGGAATTGCCAAAGTGCCGCATATACCCTCTATGACAGAACTCTTTAAGCTGACTCCAGCCTGTATTGCCACCTATCCTATGTACAAGGGTCTGGCCAGCTTGGTGGGTATGAAAATTTTGCCGACCGGAGATACTATTGCTGATGAGTTCAAAACTCTCAAAGAACAATGGAATAATTTTGACTTTTTTTATGTGCATATTAAAAAAACCGATTCTTACGGTGAAGACGGTAATTTTGAGAAGAAAGTTCATATTATAGAAGAACTGGATAAGAGTCTGCCCCAATTGCTGGCCTTGAACCCGGCAGTGATCGCGGTGACCGCAGATCATTCGACTCCGGCGGTGATGAAAGGGCACTCCTGGCATCCCAACCCGTTTATTCTGCACTCTCAGTGGGAAAGAAAAGACCGCCTGACAACTTTTACTGAAAACGAATGTGCCCGGGGGATCCTGGGCCGATTCCCGGCCAAAGACGCCATGCAGCTGATGTTGGCGAATGCCTTAAAACTGAACAAATTTGGAGCGTAGGATCCAGTGTAGTGGCCACTCTTTCAGATGTAAAGGTCAATAGCATGATCTGGTACCTTAACCTTTTTGCCGCTGGGTTCACCGCTCTTATTGCTCAGACCCTGCTGATCAGGGAAATGGTGAATGTGTTCAGCGGCAATGTCTTTTCCCTGGGATTCATTTTTGCGGGCTGGCTGTTCTGGGTAGCCTGCGGCAGTTTTCTCTCCGGTAAGATCAACCCCCCAATCAGACAAAAAACAAACCTTTATATTGCCGGCCAGGGGTTAGTGCTCCTGATCCTGCCTTTGGAAATGCTCCTGATCAGATCCTTACGGCTGCTGCTCCATATACCGCCCAGCCAGCTGGTTGGTTTTTACCCCTTACTATTGAGTGCCCTGTTGGTGACTGCGCCACTGGCTTTTCTCGTCGGTTGGCAGTTCTCCTTGGCTTGCCGCATCGTTACTTCTGTCCCCACGGTTTACCGCTATGATGTTTTAGGCAGTCTCGCCGGCGGCACTATCCTTAGTTTTTGGCTCGCCTATTCCCAAAATTTATTTTTTATTGTTTTCACGGTAATGGCCATAAATCTATTTATGCTTTTAATATTATGGCCAGGAGCCAGTGAGAAAAAAAGTTCTTGGCTTCTTAACAGTCTCATCTTATGTTTAGTAATTACCTTGGGAATATTGTTCAGCAACCAGACTAACCTGATCGAGAAACGCACCCAGCGCTTAAACTGGCCGGAATTACTATTATTAGACTCAGCTGTTTCCCGTTATGCCCAATATACTGTTATCAGTGAAGGAGATCTGCATAATTTTTATACTAATGGCTTATTGACTTATTCTAACCCCGATGTCCCCGGCAGTCAGATGTTCGCTCACCTGGCTATGCTGGAAACACCTCGGCCCAGGCGGATCCTGATCTTGGGCGGGGGTTTTAACGGTCTTTTAAAAGAAGTGCTTAAATATCCGGTAGCGGAAATATATTATGTGGAACTAGATGAAGTATTGGTTAAACTGGCCAAAAACCATATCACGGCCGAAGACAGACAAGACCTGTACGATTTTCGGGTAGTGTTGTTCAATACCGATGGCCGGTTGCTGTTAAAGAATTATAACAGAGAAAAATTTGATGTGGTGATCCTTAATGCCGGCAATCCGCTTACCAGTGAGGCCAACCGGTTTTATACCAGGGAATTTTTCCAGATTATCCAGCGACAGCTTACCCGGGCCGGCGTGATGATCATAGGCATTGAATCCAATGAAAACTATCTTAGTCCGGAACTGCGAAACTATAATGGATGCATGTACTGGACCTTAAAAGATGTTTTTACCAATGTAGTGACTGTTCCGGGAAATACCCTGTATCTGCTGGCCTCTCCCAGTAATTCATATCTTACTGATTTGCCGACGGTGCTGTTAGCCCGCCTGCAGGAGCGGAATATTGAAGCCCTTTACTTTGCCGCTACTATACCCTATCTGCTTTCACCGGAACGATTAAGCTTTACCGTCTCTGCTCTGGAAGATTATCCAGCCCAGCGGCTGAATCGTGATTTTGAGCCGATCAGTTATTATCATAATATAATTCTATGGGGAAAACAGTTCCAATCTTTTTGGCCAAAAATAATGTGGGGCGCCATGCGTTGGAGATGGTGGCAGCTACTGCTCATTTTTTGGGCCCTGGTTTCTGCCGGCTGGCTGGTTGTGAGAAAAAATCCAGGCAGTCTATTGCCGGCTCAGGCTTTTATCGCCGGGTTTGCCGGGATGGCGATGGAACTGGTTCTTATTCTATCCTGCCAGATCCTGGTGGGGTATGTGTATCATCTTTTAGGCTTGGTAATAGCTTGTTTTATGTTTGGCCTGGCCTGTGGTTCAAGTATCAGCAGCCGCTATAATTCACAAAAAGACCTGGTTTTCCCTATCCTGCTGAAGAATATGGGCTGGTTTGGACTTTTTATCCTGGTTGTTCCCATGATCCTGGCTATACTGGGAAGGGTTCCCTGGACCCCGGGAGTTATTATTTTGATCTTAGCGCTTACTTTCCTGGATGGGCTATGGGTCGGCCTGGTCTTCCCCTTATGTTGCCTGATCAATTCCCGGCCGGGGTTCTTTTATGCCCTGGACCTGCTGGGAGCCTGCTTAG
>CAZFDO010000154.1:0-3993 GCA_964517965.1 uncultured Clostridia bacterium | reverse complement strand
GGCGGGACTTTTGATCCTATCCACAACGGGCATCTTAAATAGCCGGGATAGTACAACGGCGGTTAGGATTGAATAAAGTTATTTTCATTCCGGCTGGCATCCTGCCTCATAAGGCCCAAAGCCAGGCCAGGGCTGATGATCGCCTGGCTATGGTCAAACTAGCTCTGCGCGGCAAAAAGAAATTTACCGTAAGTAATTATGAAACCAGTAAAAAATCTCCCAGCTATAGCGTGGAAACTGTCCGGTATTTAAAAAGAAAATTAGGGAAACAGGCAGAATTATTTTTTATTATCGGCGCCGACGCTTTTAACGAGATTGGCACTTGGCGCCGGTGGCAGGAGTTGCTGCGGTTATGCCAATTTGTCGTGCTTAACCGCCCAGGCTACAAAATAGCGTTGCCGCAAAAAGCACTGTCAGCAAAGGTCACTAAAATAGGCATAACCGGCATCCCTATTTCTGCCACTACTATCAGGCAACAAATTAAAAAGAATAGAAATATCGGGAAACTTATTCCCAAGCCAGTATATGCCTATATTAAGAAACAAAAGTTATACGAATAAAAATCTGTGCCTGTCCCCCCTGCCAGGTTTGCATAGCAAAACTAGGGGGGATAATCATTTCAAAAGAAGGAATAATGGAAAACAAATCAATAATACTCAAAGTTTTCCTGGGTTTGGCCCTGGGCTTACTTTTCATAGTGATAGGCTTGTCCTTTCAGAGCCCGGTAAATAGAGCCGTGCAGAAGGGGGGACGGATCAACTTTCTGCTGATCGGCTGCGACGCGACGGAAAAAAGTAAGAGGGCGGATGTATTGATGCTGGTTAGTTTCCTTCCCCGCCAGCGCTTAGCCGATATACTTTCTATCCCACGTGATTCCCGGGTATATGTCCCGAATTATAAACTGCGGCGGATCAATGAATTTTTTGCTTATGGGTATAAGGAAGGCGGCATCGCGCAGGGGATCGCCCTTACTCAGCAAATAACGCAAAACCTGCTTAACCTGGATATGCCTTATTATATCCAGCTTGATTTTGAGGCTCTGATCAATATCGTTGATGCCCTGGGTGGAGTAACCATAGATATTGCTGACAAAATGGATTATGATGATAATTGGGGAAACCTCCATATCCATTTTAAGCCAGGCCGGCAAACCTTGAATGGTAAACAATGCCTGGAATATTTGCGTTTCCGCAAGGACATTCAAGGTGATATCGGCAGGATGCAGCGCCAGCGCAGCTTCCTTAAAGCAGTAGCGGCAAAAGTTAAATCACCGTCAGTTGTCCTCAGGATGCCGCAGCTACTGTGGGCCAGCTATAAAGCCTTGCATACAAATCTTAGCTTTTATGATCTGGCGACCTTGGCTTTTGAATTGCGGAAGTTAAATGCCCAAAGGTTCCGGCAGCAGCTATTGCCGGGGAAGCCTGTTTCGGTGCGGGGAGCTTTGGTTTGGGAAATTGATAAGGTGCGGCTGGAAAAAGTAACCCAATTGTTGCGGGAAGATCCAGTATCAAATGATAATGCAGTCGTCAATATCAGGGTAGAGATCTGGAACGCTACCCGTAATCGTGAAGCAGTGGCAGAAGTCACTAAATATCTCCGTCAAAAAGGCGTAGATGTATTAACCTGGGGCTATTTTGAACGGACCTTAACTCATACTAAGATCATTGATCGTACCGGCAATATAGATGCGGCCCATTACTTGGGTAAAATACTTAATTGCGATGAGATCGAAACCAGCCTGAGCGACAGCTCCCTGACCCAGGCGGTGATCATTATCGGGGAAGACTGGAGACAAAAGATTGCTTTATAAAAAACTGGCCATACTGGCGGCAGAAGCAGCTAGCGCCAAAAAGAGCGAAGATATTATTGTTTTAGATGTAAGGAAATTAACGCCCATGGCTGATTATTTTGTTATTGTTACGGTCAATTCTCAGCCGCAGGCCCAGGCTGTGCGGGATGAAATTGAAAGTAGCTTAGCTACTCTCGGAACGAAATTGCGCAATCGTCAGCAACAGCTGTCTAAACTGTGGCTGTTACTGGATTTCAGCGGTATTATTGCGCATATTTTTATTAAAGAGGCCAGGGAATTTTACAGTCTGGAGAAACTGTGGAGTAAAGCAGTCAAGGTGAAATGGGAGAAATAAGTGACTATTTACAATGAGATAATAGCCCTGCTGGAAACAGCAGTAAAAACCGTAGCCGCAGATTTCCAGGATAAAACATTTAACTGGTCAAGTGACAAATTTTTCTTAACCTTGCCCAGTAATGAAAAATATGGCGACTACGCTTCTAATATTGCTTTCTTTGGTGCGGCTTTTTATGAAAAATCACCGCGGGAATTAGCCAAATTGATCGTTGAAAAGATTTCCCAAGATAAAAGCTTATTAGAAAAAGTGGAAGTCGCGGGTAATGGTTTTATTAATTTTTTTATTGCCAAAGAGAGAGTTTATAAAGAATTAAGTGAAATATTACGCCCACAAAGCAGATCTGGCCAAACCTCTTCCCCAACCGGCAAACATATCCAGATCGAGTTTGTCAGCGCTAACCCTACCGGTCCATTGCATGTCGGCCATGGCCGGGGAGCAGCGACCGGAGACACCTTAGCACGGATCTTTAACGCTCTTGGTTATAAGGTTCAAAAAGAATACTATGTCAACAATATCGGTAACCAGATGAATATTTTAGGGAAATCGGTGCAGGCCCGTTTTGAGGATAAAGAAATTCCCGAAGATGGATATAAAGGCGATTATATCAAGGAAATAGCTAAAAAGATTGCCGCTGACAGCCTGCCGCTGGCAGATGAAAATGCTTTTCGGGAATACGCGATAAAGACGATCTTAAGTTGGATCAAGAAGGATTTAGCAGACTTTGGCGTGGAATTTGATAATTGGTTCTTTGAAAATACTTTGTACGAAGATCCTAACATGAAAAAGGAATTATTGCGCAAACTGAATCAGGAATACCCGTCTAAAACTTATGAGAAAGAAGAAGCGGTTTTTGTTAAAACTACGGATTTCGGCGATGACAAGGACCGGGTGATCTTCCGGGCAGACGGCCGTCCGACCTATTTTGCCAGCGATATTGCCTATCTGATCGATAAATTTGCCAGTAGAAAGCCGCCTCTTGATCAAGTGATCAACATTTGGGGGGCTGATCATCATGGTTATGTCCCCAGGATGGAAGCAGTAGCCTCAATGCTTGGGTACAAAGAAAAGCTCAAAATTATCCTCTATCAGCTGGTTAATCTTAAAAGAGGCCAGGAAACAGTGCCTATGTCCACCCGGGCCGGAGAATTTGTCACCTTAAGGCAGGTCCTGGATGAAGTAGGCAAGGATGCCTGCCGGTTTTTCTTCTTAATGCGCAGCCCAGACAGCGCGCTTGATTTTGATCTGGAATTGGCTAAGAAACATAGCTCAGACAACCCGGTTTACTATGTACAATATGCCCATGCGCGTATTTCCAGTGTATTCAAAGAAGCGGAAAGAAACAGCGTACAGTTGACAGCGGACAGCGGTCAGGTAGAAGCTTTAGAGCTGTTAAAAGAGCCGGAAGAGCTGCAATTGATCAAAAAGTTAGTAAATTTCAGCAAAATACTGGCCGATTGCGCCAGGACCTATGATCCTCATTGGCTCACTATTTATTTACAGGAATTAGCCACAGTATTTCATAACTTCTATACTAAGCATCGCATCGTTACTGACAACCGGGAATTGAGCCTGGCCCGCCTTAATTTGATCAAAGCGGTCAGCCTTGTCCTTAAGAACGGCCTGGATCTGCTGGGTATTTCTGCCCCCGAAAAGATGTAATAAAACCAATTCAGGTTTTAATCCGTGCCTGTCCCCCCTGCTAGTTATGCCTTTGCAGAACTAGGGGGGATAATCTCTCTCTAAATCTGTGTAATCAAGGGTGTCCAGTCTCTTGGCACCCTTAAAAATTTCCTGTTAGCTAAAATTTAAAAGTGCACAGTTTAAAGATTAAAAGTGCACAGTTGTA
>CAZFDO010000153.1:0-4028 GCA_964517965.1 uncultured Clostridia bacterium | reverse complement strand
TACAACTGTGCACTTTTAATCTTTAAACTGTGCACTTTTAAATTTTAGCTAACATCATATTATATTTATGAACCTGGTTTTTTATCTTTTGTATCCTCTCACATTCTGCCTCATGATATAGCGGAAAGCTGCTGTTATTGTGCAGCAGCGGGTCGCAGTCGCTGGCCAACCCGGACCGTTCATAATCTTTTGTGCCTGGGACCGGGGAATATTCTTCCAGGAATATCCGGCTGCCGGTAGGTATTATAAATTCAACTGATTCCTCTATCTCCGCCGGATCTTGTCCCGGCAGGCCGAGGAGTATATTTACCGCTATCTCCTTACCCTGGTATCCGGCGTTTTTCAGGTACTTGACTGCCTGTAAAAAATCCCGGTTGTTTGTTTTGGGACTGGTTTCATTCTGCCTTGGCAGAGACGCTGTCTCCAGCGCCAGCCGCGGCTGGACAAATCCGGCCCCGCGCATCAGGTGCGCCATTTTCTGGGTGAGGAACCGTGTATGCAAGCCATTGGGAGTATGAAAAAATACCTTTATATTTTTATTGATCACTCCTTCCAGCAATTTCTGCAGATGCCCTTCTGCCTGGTAAAGAAGTGCCTCATCGTAAAAAGCAAAGTTCTTCACTCCCCGTTGCCAGTACTGCTCTATTTCCTCCAGGACCATTTCTACTGGCTCCTGTCTGAATTCTTCACCCAGCAGATACCAGCCGCAATAGCTGCATTTGAACGGACAGCCGGTTGAAGACCGTAAAGTGATATAGGTGAGTGTTTCATACAGGTCATAAGCCGGTATAATATAGTCTTTTAGCTCAAGACTGCCGGTATCCAGTTCTTGCGCAGTCAGCTCTGCTATTAGCCGTAATATCTCCCTGATATCACTGCCTTTATACACCTGGTCTGCCCCGCTGTATTTTACCGCATGATCAGGACATAGCCGGGCGTAAATACCGCCTAATATCACCGGTATCTTTGGGAATCTTCTTTTTAGCAGTTTGATGGCCTCAAATACTCCCGGATACCAATAGGTCATCCCGGAAGTCACCAGGATCACCTCAGGCTCATATTCGTCTGCCAGTATTTTTTCAAATAACTCCACCGGCAACCCATAACGCTTATACTTACGCGGGATATTTTTGAATACCTCTGGCTTGGCGATTTCTTCAGCATAGTATTGTCCACTGCCATAGGTAGTGATCTTGGGTGGTTTGCCGTTCAGGTGTTTCACTAATTCCGGGTGAAACCTGTCCAGGCAGTCAATCAGCTTTACCTCTGCCCCTAACTGCTGCAGCCAGGCTCCTATGGTGAGTAATCCCAGCGGCTTTGACCATAAGTCAAACGCGGCAAAATCATGTATCCATGGATTAACCAGCAAAATCTTCATTTCTATTCCTTAAAATTAATAAAGGGCTGCTTTTAGCAGCCCCTGTGATCATCTAAACCCGTTGATTTACCTGGGGTTACCTGACATTTTTAAACGATAATAATAAATATAACACATATATGCCTAAAAATACTAAGCCTGCTTTTTTGTCAAATTTTAGCCGCTTGATTCCTAAGACCAGCAAAGCTGCCGTCATCAATACTGCCAAGGGCATAGTTTGTACCAATACCTGCCGGTCAATAATCAAAGGATTGATCAATCCTGCTACGCCCATGATTAACAGCAGGTTCATTATATTGGCCCCGATGACATTGCCAAGCGAGAGATCCGCCTGTTCGTTCCTGGCCGAGACAATACTGGTGAACAGCTCCGGTAAAGAAGTCCCAACCGCTACCATCGTCAATCCGATCAGCAGCATTGGCACCTGGAAATAAATGGCAATTTTTACTGCCGGCTCCACCAATCCGTATCTGGCCAACAATACGGTTCCGGCGCCGCCGGCCAGAAAATATATCACACTCTTTACCAGCGGCATGCTGCCTTTGGGATCTTCTATTTGAATATTTTTCCTGGCTTTCACTGCCTCCAGGTAGTTATATATTAAAAAGGCGGCTTGCATAGCTATCAGTATCGCGGCTTCTGTCCTGTTCAATACCCCGTCAGCAATGAATAAGTACACCACTCCCAGGCTTATCACTAGTGAAATTCCCTTATTCACTAGTTCCTTGCGCTCCAGATGGATATCCCTGATCAAGCATCCTACTGCCAGTATCAGCCCTATATTACAGATATAGGAACCCAGGGCATTACCTACTGCTAATCCGCTCTGGCCCATCAACGAGGCAGAAACAGATACAACGAGCTCCGGAGAAGTAGTCACTAAACTGACTAAGGTCACGCCGATGAATATCCTGGAAAAACCCAATACTAATCCCAGCGATGCTGCTCCGGCTACAAACAGCTTCGTTGTTTTCATGATCAGGTATCCGGCTATTATAAATACGATAAAAGATAATACTATGTTTTCATTTATCACGGGCTTACCCCGCTGCGTTTATTCGGAGATAATAATTCTTCTTCAGTGATCACTGTTACCAGCCTGGAGCTAATATAGACCTTTTGATCCGGCGGCAGGAAGATCTCAAACCAATCATTAGAGCGCGAAACTATTTTGAAAACCTCCCATCTTTTCGCTGTCTTTACGATCTTGAATCCAGTACTGCGAGAGGATCTCAGGTTGGCCTTGTATGCGGTTATCTGGGCATATTTATCCTTCAGCCATTCAGCTTCTTGCCGTTCCTTGAGTTCAGCGGCACTTTCTTTCTTGGCGGTCTTTTTCTTGCCTTTGGGGGTAGGTTCAGCGTCATGCTGTGCGGCTGGCTTGGGAGCCCTTTTTTCCCTGATCTCCGTAAGTTCTTTCATAGTGATAATAGTGGCGATATCGATCGGGACATAAGCTTTTTCCCCGGAAGGCAAAAGGATCTCAAAAAATAATCCTTTCAAGGTAGTCACCCGGAAAGCATCTCCCACTTTGGCCTTGGCGATCACTTTGGCTGAAGGAGCGGCGGCTGACCTGATATATTGTCCGGCTTTTTTGATCAGGATGTATTGCGGCTCAGAGGAAAAAAGCATCGTCGAAGCAGAGACAATGAAGATAAATAAAAAGCCGAAGCAGATAATTTTTCTCATTATATTCCTTTGAATAATTTATACTATTTTACCTAAATCCTATTCATAAGTCAAACAAGAAATAAATTAAGGATCTACTGCAGCACCTCATGAATGATAAGCATTGTCATTTTTATGCCTAAAATGCACAAAGATCCTGCCGTAATTATCAGCATCTCTTTCTACTTTGTAATAAAGCTTTTTCATTTCTGGTTTAGCCAGGAATCTAAGAACCTGTTTTTTGATATGGGCGTTGCCTGCCGGCGGGAGTATTTCAACCAGCGGTATCCTTTTCTGGATCGCCTCGTTAAGCACCCGGTTAATAACAGCTTCAAGGTCCTCTTCCTTATTGAGCATTTTACGTAACTCTAATCGTATCTTAGCCATATATTTTATTTACCCCCAGGGAAAAAATAAGCTGAATACCCATAAAGCTATGGGTATGGATACTAATGAGAACAGGAAACTAGCCACTACGAACTGGTTAGCCAGCGTTTCATTGCCACCCACCCGCTTGGTCAATAACGGCAGTGTGGTTACCGGCGGCAGAGTGCTTTGTATAAAAAACAGGAAAGCCACGGCAAAACGCGGCCTTAGCGCCAAAAGCGGGAGCAAAGTGACAGCTGGCAGCAGAATATTCTTGGTCAGGACAAAGAAGATCACTTCCTTCTTGAAGAACTTCTGCTTATTCTCCAGGTCCACATAAATATTGCCACCCAGCAGGATCATCACCAGGGGCAATGATAGCGCTCCCACCAGCTTGGTGATAGAAAACACTACCTCCGGGACAAAGCTTTCCAAGGCTAATAATTTCAGCAGTAATGCCAGGGTAGTAGCCAGTAATATCGGATTCAGCAGTTTCTGCCATTTAAAAGAAATTGATTGCGTTTTTTTGCCGAAAATGTGCTGATAGGAATTAAACAAGAACATCGGAAAGAATATCGTAAAAAGGAACAGCTCTGACATCAGCGGGGTATCAGCG
>CAZFDO010000152.1:0-4095 GCA_964517965.1 uncultured Clostridia bacterium | reverse complement strand
CCGGCTAACTTAGTTCTTGACAATAAAAGCCTATAAGTGTATGATGAATTCGTTGTAAATAAAGAATAAATTAGAAAAGAGGTGAAAACAATGGCCAATTCCCATACTAATTCCAAAGGGTTAACCTATTACTTCCATAAAAAAGGTCATCTGCAATATTTTAGCAAAGATGCCACTGGAGCAATAGAGATCCCCGAAGAATTTGAAGTGATCGAGAATCAGAGGACCGGCTTGCCGATCGCCAGAAGAAAGAAATAGTAAGTATTAATGTTTTTTTCAAGACCCATTAAGCTATGAGAATAGCTGTATGGGTCTTTCTTTTTATTGACATTATTAAGGAAAAAGCAATAGAATAGGATTGCCATGAAAAAATTATTATTACTTATCTTTTTTATGAGCTGGAGCGCTCTGAGTGAGGCGGCTTACATTGAGCCGGAGCGCAAGAACCGGGAATACGAATTAGACTTGCTGACCCAGCGTTTCCCCCGGGCTTGGGATAAATTATGGCAAGCTAGCGATAATGCCATGATTATCTCTGGCGGCAGTGTGAATGTACGGGATTTACTGTTTGTTAATCAGCTGAAATTTAAGGTTCCTCTAGGTGCTCGTTTAAATCTAAGAGGAACCCTTAATTTTTACCAGACTATAAGCGGTACTGAAATTGCCAGATATGGTTTTGATCGGGTTGACACTTTTGATCCGGCCCCGTATAAAAATATCTTTGAATTTGAGTATTTCTTTACTGACTCCATAACTGGGTCCTTGCTGGGAGTGCCGGCTTTTGAAAAACAGCAAGCTGACCTGGGATTGGGGTTGAAGTGGGTAAAGAACCAGCTTAATTATATTAAGATAAACTACTGGTGGCTTAATTTTGATAATAATTATGCTTATAGCAAGGAAAAAGAGTTTGACGACAAAGAAGAAATTTATAATAAAAACCCCCGGGAAATCCAGCTTTCATCCAGTTATGATAATAAAGTCTTATATACTTGCCTGGAACTGGCGCTGACTCCGGCGGCGATCAAGGAGTTTTCTTATTACCATAGCCCGGACAATTGGAACCGGCAGGAAACCCGCAGCGATTATTTTAAGTATATCATTGAATATAAGATCACCGAAGTTGTAAGTATGGGGATAGAATCATTCCGGGAAACAGGAAAGCAATCCCAGGAGTTTGTCTCTGCAAGGCAATCAGAAAGTTATCACAGTTATTATAGTAAGTATTACCTTAGCCCTTACCTGGAATATATGATTGACCAAAACAATCTGGTTTCATTAGAATTGCGTTATCAGCGCAAATATTTTGTGCAGGATTTCCCGCAAGGTCAAATAAATAATTATTGTTATCGCAAAAAGGAAACATTCCCGGTGGTGAATTACCAACGCCGGATCGGCAAGTATTGGTCGCTGGAGCTGGCTTATTTACGGGAAGCGGCAAAAGTATCCCGTACCTATCCCGCTACGCCGGAGCTGGACAATTATAAAGATACGTTAGTTGATGACCGGCTTAAAATAGGATTTAGCTATAAAATTAATAATAGATTAGAATTAAAAGGCATGACTGGTGTAGAGTTGGACTACCGGGACCAGGGACGGTTCCCGTATCTGGATAAAGGCTCAATGCAGTTTATCACTACATTTTAGAAAGAGAAGAAAAGGAGTACGAAATGGACCTGTTACAGGTAAAAGAAGGGAAAATTATTAACCCTAAGGGTAAAGAAGTGCAGTTGCGCGGAGTGAACCTTGGCGGTTGGCTTATGATGGAAGGTTATATCCTGGGCGGCCGGAATATCCCCGAGCATATTTTTAAGAAAGACATAACCAGCGCCAGCGGTAAAAAAGTATTGACGCAATTTGAGAATTCTTTTCGTAGTAATTTTATTAAGGAAGAAGATTTCCGCCATATTCATGATCTTGGCGCCAATTGTGTAAGGCTGCCTATTCATTATAAGATCGTAAAAGAAAAACACTGGGATTATCTGGATCAGGCGCTGACCTGGGCCAGGAAAAATAATATCTATGTGATCCTGGATATGCATGCGGCCCCGGGAGCGCAGAATGCTGACTGGCACAGTGATTCAACAGGGAAAGCGCTTCTTTGGGAGAAGGGGAAATACCGCCTGGAGCTTTATCGTCTCTGGTCACAAATCGCCCAACGGTATAAAAATGAGCCGGTCATAGCAGCTTATGACTTGTTAAATGAAGCAGTCGGAGATAATCTACGGATCATCAAAGAGACATATGTAGGTATCACCAAAGCCATCAGGTCTGCCGGAGACCGGCATATTTTATTTGTGGAAGGCAGTAATTGGGCGCAGGAATTTGATTTTCTGGGGAAACCCTGGGATGATCAAATGGGATTCAGCATCCATTATTATTGGCCGCTGGAATTTACTTTTAATTTTGTTCGTAACCTGACCTACCCGGGCCAGATCAACGGTGAATATTGGGATATCAGGAAAATAGAAAAAATCTTAATGAGGTATAAAAAACTGCAGGCCAAATGGAACATCCCGATTTATTGCGGAGAGTTTGGCATTAATTTCCGGTGTCCAGAGTGCGGCACTGAATTAAAATGGGTGAAGGATGTTTTGGATATTTTCAATCGCTGGGGGATGCACTATACCTACTGGACATATAAAGCAGTAGCCGGCGGCATGCTGCCTGACGGTATTTACCAGTATCTGGATAATCCCCCGTGGGTGAACCGGTGGTCGCATCTGGCCGGGGTGGAAACGTTTGCCAAGGAGTGGCCCAGCAGGAAAAAAGAAATGACCGCCTCCTGGCAAACCCGTAATTTTGTAAAAAACCAGAAATTAAGCCAGGTCTTAAAGAAATATTTTAAAAGAAAGTAAGAATTCACTTGACAGTTTATTTATAATAGATTATTATAGTCCTGTTTAAAGAACTTGAAGGGATGCCATGGAACTAATTAGGCGCAACACTGATTATGCCCTGCGGGTATTAACCCTGATGGGTAAGTATAAAAAAGGACATATTATTTTTGCCCGGGAGCTGGCCGCCAGCGAAGGAGTGCCGCTGGTATATTTGCATAAGATCCTGCAAAAACTGCAGCGTCAGGGGATCATTAAGTCGTATCGGGGCCGCTTCGGCGGTGGGTTTTCATTGCACCGGGAGATGAATAAAATATCTTTACAGGAAATAATGGAAATAGCCCAGGGCAAGTTTGCTATTAACCGGTGTTTTATAGAACATGGCCGCTGTTCCCGCAGCCAGCATTGCCCGATCCATAAGCAGCTGCAAAAGGTGCAAAAAGATATCGAAAGAGCTCTCTCTAAAGTGACTTTAGCTACGCTGGTAAAAGCGCGGATCAAAGCAAACAAATAATTTTAATAAATATCCAAAAAGGAGGTAAGCGAATGCAAGATATCCAGGAATTTGTCAATGAAATCGAGCAAAGCGGATTTTTACAGATCGTGGCTGAAGACCATAGCGGGGAAAGCAAAGATGACTATATAGTGGTGCTCAACACCAAAGACAGCCAAAAGTATAAGATTGTAGTAGATAGTATTTTGAATTATGATTGGCTTAATTTGAAACGGGTTTTAGATGGTGGGGAACCCAGGATTATAGACCATATCACCAGGATTGTAGGATACTATAGCAAAACCAGTAACTGGAATAAATCCAAACTGGGGGAGCTTGATGACCGGCGTAAAGGTGATTACGCGGTTAAATAAAGAAGAAAGGATGTTTATATGAAGATGTTTGTTTGCGGTAAGTGCGGGCATATAGCTTTTGGGGAAGCCCCGGAGCATTGTCCGGTCTGCGGTGCGCCAAAAACTAGTTTTAAAGAAGATGCCAATGCTTTGAAACAACCGGCGGACCCGAAAAATCTTACTGAAGGTGACCAGAAACATATCCCGGTATTTACGGTGAATAAACAATGCGGCCTGGTACCGGGTTGTGCTGATGTGCATATAAAAACAGGAGAGATCCTGCATGTGATGGAAGCTAAACACTGGATCATGTGGATTGATGTATATCAGGATTATAAATGGGTGGCCAGGTATAATATGTCCGCAGAAAAAATAAACCCGGTTGTCAGCGCCCATTTTAAATCAGGCACTGGCA
>CAZFDO010000151.1:0-4118 GCA_964517965.1 uncultured Clostridia bacterium | reverse complement strand
AAAGTATAAGAATAAGGCATAAATCGAAATAAAATTACTAATCTTTTACTCTGTGCCTCTGTGCCTAACATTGAACTCCCTGCTTTCTTTTAACTTTGTGCCTGGTACTTAAACTTTTGTGCCTCGTACTTTACCTTTTCATCCCTCGTTAGTCAATACATATGTATACACGCTAATAATAACATCTATATTAGGCAAATTCTCTTTATTGCGCATAATTTTTAAACTATCCACTTTCACTAAACGGGGCATGTCCCGCAAATTAGCCAGATACTCGCCTAAATTACGATACCGGCAGCGTAAAGTGATCTCGATCGGCAGGCGGTTATAGGCCAATCCTCCCTGGGCATCCCCTATTTCCACTGGTTTGGTATTAATGGAAACATAGTTAATATTGGCCTTGTTAGCGACATTAGCCAGGGCGTTGAGCAATAAAGGGATCTGCTTAGAATCAGGAAGTTTAGTTTTAAAGATCTTCCATAATTCTTCCATCTTGTCTGCTTCTTGCCGGATCTTGTTTAAATCCCGCAGAAACTCATATGCCCGTTGGATCTCCTCATTGATCTTTATAATGTCTTCTTTCTTCTGGGCGATCCTGACCCGGGTGGGCTGAATCAGGAGGTATTGGAAGCCTAAGGCGATCATGGCAAAAATCATAAAATATTTTAACAGTATCTTTTCTTTTTTGCCTATTTTTTTCATCCCGTATACTTCCTTGATTAAAATGTTATTATTAAGGCACAAAGTTAAAAGAAAGCAGGGAGTTCAATGTTAGGCACAGAGTAAAAGATTAGAAATTTTGTTTTGCTTTATGCCTGGTCTTGATTTTAAACTTTGTGCCTTTGTGCCTTGCTTCTCCCTTTGTGCCTATGAATTAACTTTGTGCCTTTGTGCCTTGTTCTTGTACTTACTTTGTGCCTGGTATTTTATTCTCCACCAATAAAATCTCTCAATTTACATTGTATCTCAAAATTAATATAATTCTTATCCTGCCCCGGTCCGTCCGATGCTTTGGTCAGGGAATACAGGTCTGTTTCCATAAAATAAGCCGATTTTTCCAACGACTGCATAAATTGCGCCAGAATAGCTTCCGGACGGTCACCGCCTGACATAACCATCCCTTTAATATTAAGCACCGGGAAGGGCACTTTCATGGGTTCAGTCGCTATCTCGCCCTCTTCTCCCGACGGTTGCACCGGGACAGGCTCATTGTTCGTATTTATTGCTTCTCTTTCAAAAGTAACCTCTTCCAGGATGATCCGTCTCGGGGTAAGGTTGCTTAGAGCTTTCATCATCTCGACCCATCTCGGGTTGCCCATCATGAGCAGGTTAATTAAATTACGGCGGGCCGTCATTTTTTCTTTTAATACCTGCAGTTCATAGGCCCTGGCTACCTGCTGTTTCAAATCATTTAAGGCAGTCTGGGTGCTGGCTACCACTTTTTCATAAGTCCGCAGTTGCATATATAGAGAAACATAGACCATACTGAAAATAAAAGCAATTAAAAAACCGATAACTGCCGATATGGCACTGCGCGCGGTTTTAGTAGCCTGTTCCTTTAACTCCTGCGGTAAAAGGTTGACCCCTTTTGTTCCCTGCAGGCTGGCGCCCAGAGCGATCACCAAACGCGGTTTTAGCTGTTCCAGCTCTTTCTTGCGCTCTTCTGTTAGCTCCAGCTCAAGATGTTTCAGGGGATGACAGATCTCAACCGGTATACCCAAAGCATCGTTTAAGAATTTCTCCAGGCCTTTTAACTCGGCATTTCCTCCCAACAGCACTACTTTAGATACTCGTTTACCTCTTGATTCTTCACGGTAATAGTCAAGCGAGCGGCGAATTTCATTGGCTAGACGCTCCAGTATCGGCCGCATCAAAGGAGCAATTTGCAGACTGCTGATTTCCGGAGTTAACTGCTGGGGGTTCTTTTCATCCGGTATACCCCAGTCTTTTTTCAGGATCTCTGCCTGGTTTATATCTAGCTCCACTTGTCCGAAATCAGATATTAAGGTCCCGACCATGGCCCTGGTGATATTATTGCCGCCCAGCGGAATTTCCCGGTTAAAGACCAGGTGTTCTCCGCTGAAAATATTGATAGTGGTAGTATCAGCCCCGGAACTGACGGCCGCCAAAGTTTCATCAGCCTTGAGATAATCATTTTTCCGCAGGACGTCAGCTAAGGCGAATGGGGTAACAGTGATCGCGGCCGGCTTGATCTGGACATTCTGCAACATGGATAAATGCTGGTCAATGACAAATTTTTCTACGGCTACCACCAGCAATTCTAATTTTTTTGCCCCTTTGTCCATCACTTCGCCGATAGTATGATAATCAATAACCGCATTTTCAATCGGGAAAGGGATGTGTTCTTTGGCTTCCCATTTTATGGCTTCCAGCAATTCTTCTTTGGGCATGTTAGGAATCAGTACTTTTCTTACAGACACCCGCTGGCCAGCTACTACGGTTATAATCTTCATCTTTTTAAGATTGAGGCCTTCCAGGCATTTACGCAAACCTTCCAGCACTATTTCCAGGGGGACATTTTCCTTTTTCTCGGTGCTCAAAGGGAATTCTTCAACGCGATAATCAACGATAGCCACACCGTTGACACTCTCCTTCAGCACAATTGCTTTTACTGAGGTAGTCCCGATATCCAGTCCTAATGAAGGTTGTATGTTACGAAGAAGTTTCATGCCTGATCCTTAAAAATAATTCTGTGTTGCATCATTATAATTATCCCGACTGATCTCGTCCCAGATCGCGGTCATACTCGTATTGGGTAACGTGCTCGGCAGGATCTTGGTTATAGTCGCCGGGAAAACCGTACGGCTATTAGCCAGCACGCAGCTGCGGATATATTTCTCCGTATAACTTGAACCGCTCTTACTGTTAATCCGGCAACGGCTTTTAATACGTATCCAGGGGATCTCTATTTCGTCTATATCCACCCGGTTGCCATTCCAGGCAGTAATATCCCAGCGCACATAATTGACATTGTTAGCCGGAGCGGGGGGGAAATCATACCATTCGTTAACCCCGGCATCGGAATTTCTGGTAAACTGGACAGTATAGGTAATACCATCCGGAGAAGTAGACCAGGTATAATTTGTTGGACGACCGACCGGGGGATTACCCTGCCGCCGCACTCGTATTTCATTGATCGTATAATTTGAACCAGCCGGGAATTGGATCGTCAGTTGCACTAAAGGCCCGGGATTATTCACCGTCCGCCAGTTCGTTCCCATAGCCCCGTCCACGGCACGAGCCGGGACATTTGCTCCCTGGGAAGCCACATTGGAAAAAATATTCGCTACTCCAAACGGCGCTGCTTTGGTACTATCTGCCAGGTTCCAGTTATCAATAAAGAATTCATAGCTAATCGCTGTATTTGTAGCCATATTTTCAGTTATGGGACCATAAATACCTAAGGCGCCGTTATCAGGTTGCAAGGTATTCCAAATTCCGGCCCAGTCATTCTGCAGGTATTGCACTGCCCTGGCCTGGGCAGTTTCGGCAGCATAAAAAGCTTGCGTTTCCATCTGCTTAAAACCTGCCCTGGCGGTACTCTGTGAATTAATGTATAGATAGCCAAGCACTACGCCAGCCACCAGAATAATAAAGAAAAATATAAAGACCAGGGCAAAACCAGATCTGTTATGGTTTAGAGTTCGAATAAAATTCAATTAGATCATCTCAATTATATCAAAACTGTGTAGCTGAATTATAAGTATCCTTGGGAATTTCATCCCAAATTGCGGTAACATTGGTTCCGGGCAAATTACTGGGAGCGACCCGGGAAATAGTTGCTCCTGCTGCCCGGCTACTCGTCCGGACACAAGTGCGCATATACTTTTCCATAAAACCACCGCCACCTTTAGTACTCTGGCTTTTAGACCGTATCCGGATCCAGGGGATCTCTATTTCGTCTATTTCAACTGCCTGGCTGCCAACAGAATTAGTAACAACCAATCTAACCCAATTTACGTTAGAAACTGCCGGGAATATATCATACCATTCATTTACGCCTGGATCAGCAGTACTCGTAAAAGCGGTATTAAAGTTTATACCGTCTCTGGAAACCTGCCAGGTATATTCACTAGGTCTTCTTTGGCTTGAACCAC
>CAZFDO010000150.1:0-4320 GCA_964517965.1 uncultured Clostridia bacterium | reverse complement strand
TGGAGAGGAATTTTACCTGCCGTAGCTTTAGCGGAGGCATGGCCCAGCCTCTCCGCCATTACTTCGCCTATGGAAAAACAGGCGAGGAGGATGGCTTCGTAAGGCAAGTTTGGAGAGGAATTTTACCTGCCGTAGCTTTAGCGGAGGCATGGCCCAGCCTCTCCGCCATTACTTCGCCTATGGAAAAACAGGCGAGGAGGATGGCTTCGTAAGGCAAGTTTGGAGAAGAATTTTACCTGCCGCGTAAATAAATTTATTGCCGGTACCTGTCCTTCATCAGCCAATCATTATCTGCTTTTATTTCTTCATCTTCCGGCTTCGTGGATTCTTTTCTTTCCATACCAAAGCTCAGCTTGAGAGAGATACGATGAGTTAAGCCGAGGTCCCCATAAGAAACATAAGCATAATCTATTTGCAGCGCCGTCCAATTAGGATCCCGGATGCCCACTCCGCCGGAAAGACCCGTGCCTGTATTGGCGGTTTTTTGGGTTGTATATCCGGCCCGCAGAGCCAACGCATTGAATAACCAATATTCCAGACCGGTATGATAAGAACGTTTATTATCGAGCGGTTGGTTTATATCTATGCCGATGACCAGGTTGGGTAAAGGATATATACCCAAGCCATATTTATAATTGACCGGCAGCGCAAATTTTGTTTCATAGAGTTTCAGGGGAGTGCCTATATTCTGGGCACTGGCACCCAAGCTGACCAGCCGGGTCTTGTAAAGAATCCCTACATCAATTGCCTTGGACAGGGCTGAATGAGTGTAGGCCTTTTCCTCTATTATTTTAGCATTCAAGCCCAGATATAAGGGCGCGAGCACTCTAGTGCTGATATTAAAGGTCGCAGCGCTGCCATAGGCTCCAAATTTTTCTCCTGTGCCATTTCCGGTGATGTCTCTTTTGATCAAGTCGTCCATATAAAGGTAATTTAGATTAACCCCTAGCGATAAAGGCTGATCGTTTAAAGGATGTACATAGCCGATGAAAGCATTGTTAATGCCCTGGAACCAGAAAGTTTGAGATAAAAACAATTCTTTATATACTAATTGCGCAGGGCCTGCCGGATTAAATTGGATAGCTGTTGGATCATCGGCGATAGCGACGAAAGCCCCGCCGAGAGCCGCGGTCCTGGCCCCCGGGTCAATTTTAAGAAATGACGCGCTGGTAGTACCCGGCCCTTGAGCTTGAGCCACACCTTGGCTTAGCGTTATTAAACTATAAATAAATATGATGTTCGCAATAAAGTTTTTTTTCACCAGAATATCGCTACCTTTTCTATTTTGCCCTTGGTGTCTTTAGTTTTTACCAGGCAGATATAGATCCCGCTGGCTACTTTTTTTCCGTTCTCATTCCGGCCATCCCACCGGCCCAGCTTGGTCATGGTCATAGTTTGGATTTCATCGCCTTCTTCCAGGGTACGCACTAATTCACCGGCTATAGAATAAATATAGATTTTAATATCTTCTGCATCAGTAGGAATACCGCCGATACGAAGGTAGCTGTCTTTCCCAGGATAGCAGGGATTAGGATAAGCTTTTACTTCAGGCATGGAGAAATAACTGGTATAGCCCGCCACCATATACAATGATAAGTGCGCAATATTCGCCTCTACCGTATTAGAAGAAGTATTAATTATATAGTCAGGCTCAAGTATCCATTTATCCTGGTTTTCATTGTAATAAAAGATACCGAGTGACCGTTCATCCAAATTAGTACCGTCAATAAGACCATCATTGTCAGTGTCTGGATATGGTATCGTGAGGGTCAAGGGAGCTGAAAAAGAGCTGATAGACTGGCCGGAAGCATCTCCGGTAGCGCTGATATCCCTTAAGAGGTTTGCACTAGAGATTTCCTTTATCCCCAGGTCATCATAAATTGAGGGGAGAATAGCTTTTATCTGGGTTGAATTTTTGTCAGGAACAATTATGCGGAGATGAAAATTCTCGGCACAGGCATTAGCTGGTACATAAACAGTGGTGCCGTCACTATTGGAAATATTGCCGCCAGAGGAAGCATAAACTGTGTTATTAATGCTGAATTCACTGCCGGTGATAATAGAATTGCCGATATTATCAGCAGTGTCTTTTGCTGAAAAACTAAAGACAGCTGGTCCGTCATCCATATACGATTCTATATAAGAAGTGCCGGTCCAATATTTTCCTGAACCAGTCAAGGCAATTTCAACCGGGGTGCCATTGTGAGGGGTAAAAGACAAGAATGGTTGATCAACAATTGCTCCAGATTCAATAATGCTCAAGTAGATTTGAAAATTACCGGTTTTTAAAGGAGAGGCAGGCGTAACTGCCAAAGCTGCAGCCGGAGCACCTGTATCCAGGAATAGTTGGCCGTTAGAAGTAGCTACAGTTGATAAAAGCCCCGCCCCGTTTTCAGCTTTAATTGAAGTATAATATACTGTATTATTAATTATTGGCAGGTCTGTTTTGGTGAATGATAACCGCAATTCATTACTGGTCCAACCCAGCAGTTCCGTACCACCAGGAGTCGTGCCAATAGCATACCAATATTTAGCTATACCGCTCTCATTATCCTGGCTGGCAGTCCAGTTAGCTGATAAGGGGCCCATTGTTTCGGATATATCAGCCGCCAACCCATCATTAACTGTTGCTACCGGCGCTGGTGGCGTGGTATCAGCAAAAGTAATCTTATCAACCCATCCGGCATCCTCTCCATCACTAAAAATAAAGTCTTTTTGATAAGTCCATTTAAGGGTATGCTTGCCTTCTGCTAAGGTAACTGTTTTTTGTTCCCAGTCTACTTCTCCGCTGATTTGGGCCTGATTTTCATCATCCACATAGAAGGTTAGGAAATCCCAACCCTGTTCAGAAGACACTTTCCAGTAGAAGAAGATAGTCGCCGGCCCGATCAAGGTAGTCTGCAGGCTAGTATGTTCAGTATTGTCGATAGGACCGCTTTGAGCCGCATCCTGGCCGGAATAATATACAGTACTTTGTCCGAACCAGCCATTATTACCGCCAGACGACCAAGTCAGGGCGGAATTATCAAGAGCTTCGGCTAAACCGATCCCATTAGCAGTAATGCCGGAAGGTATATTAGAAAGCAGGGAAAGATTGGAGCCATCAGATACTTTTAAGCCGAAATAATAAATGGTTAAAGGTTCCAAGCCATAAATAGTGATCGTTTCCTTTTCGCCGGGAATTGCCGGGGTTACCTGGATATCAGCAACCGAAGCATCTGCCCAGGAGTTTTCCGTAAGATGCTCCAGGGCATAGCGTATATCATAGTGATCAGCCTGGCCTATGGCTCCGTCATCACCGCTGGCAGTAAAGGTCATGGTCGCGGAATATGCTGTAGTACTACTAATGCTTAAGTCTGTAACTGCTGCCGGAGTTATAGTATCCGGAGGAAGCAGCTCTATTTTGTCCAACCACCCGGCATCGGTCCCAGAATCCACCGAAGAATCTTTACTGTAGACCCATTTGCAAGTATGCGTACCAGCGGTAAAGGCGAATGATTTTTGTCCCCAGTCTACTTCGCCGCTGATCTCCGCTTTTTTTATCCCATCTATATAAAAGCTGAGAAAATCGAAATATTCTTCGGACGATACTTTCCAGGCAAAGCGTATCTCCCCAGGTCCGCTTAATGTTGTTTCCACTGCAGTGCTCTGGCTATCGTCTATAATTCCACTACGCGCAGCACTGCCGCCATAAAAATAAGTGGAACTTTGTCCATACCAATTAGCGTCTCCACTGCGGGTAAAAGTAAGGAGATCATTATCAAGAACTTCTCCTAAAGGAGGCAAAACGATCTTTATCCCATCACTGGAAGCAGACCACTCAGTATAGAGGCCGCCGCCGTTTTTAGCCCTGACCCGGGCATAATAGGTCTGCTGATCTGTACAATTAGTAACAGTTTGGGTTAAGACATTTCCTACAGAGGCATTAAATTTATCATTACCCCCGGGGGTAGTACCAACCTGTAACTGATATCCTTTGATCCCGCTTTCAGGGTCTGCCGCGGTTCCAGAGGTCCAGTTAAAAATTATATCAGTAGAAGTAGCGGTACTTCCTTCATCGGTAGGAACAGAGGGGACGCCGGTAGGGGGAGTGACATCAGCAATATAGGAGAGCGCATTATAGGCATTGATCCTGCCGGTGCCTAGCAATCCCGCATATCCCGGATTTTTTTCTGTAATATCATCACAACTATTTTCCAAGGCTGAACGGACCTGCTCATTGGTCCAGATTGGATGATTGGCGAACAATAGCGCCGCCAAACCAGCTACCTGTGGACAAGCCATAGACGTCCCGGACCAGCTTTCATAAGTATTGTCATA
>CAZFDO010000149.1:0-4350 GCA_964517965.1 uncultured Clostridia bacterium | reverse complement strand
AAGAATTGATAACGATCTTGTCGCCAGGCAGGAAAGTATCCCGGACCACTTTTAGCACTGTATCCAAGTCTTCATAGACCAGGCTGGGCGTGGGCAGTTGGCTGGCCCGCTGTTTGACATTCTCCCACATGGTGTTGAGGAATTTTGCCTCTTCCAGGAACTCTTCCAAAGGCTTGCCTTCCCCGGCCGTGCGGATAATGAAGCCCTGGCCCTGTTTCTTGATCTTTTTGACGATGTTGCGCAGGCGCATTCTTTCTTTGCCGTTAACTATCTTCTTGGATACGCCAAAATGGTTGACTGTGGGCATGAACACCAGGTTGCGTCCGGTGACACTGATATTAGTGGTCAGGCGGGCGCCTTTCTTGCCGACTGCGTCTTTGGTGACCTGGACCAGGATCTCCTGGCTCCGTTTTAATTGTTTTTTGACATGGAACACTTTCTTGAAGGCTTTTCTAATCTTACCGACGATCATATTGCCTTCTTCTTCACTCAGGACATCTTCGATGGGTTCGGTCAGCGGCAAAAAAGCGTCTTTGCCAGCGCCTACATCAACGAAAGCTGCCTGCATCCCGGGCAGGATGGCATTGACCCGGCCTTTGTACAGGTTGCCCACCATCTGCTTATCCTGAAAATACTCAATGATCATTTCGGTCAGGATGCCTTTTTCCAGTATCCCGATACGGACCATGTCCTTCCCTACATCAACTAGGAACTCCTTATTCATTTAACCCTCTTTCTCTACGAATTCTATTTAAAAAGGAATTTAATCCTTTTTATTTGCTTAATCTTATAGCCGGGAGCGAATATTTCCGCGCACAGTTTATCCGGACGGACATTCTTTTCACCCAGCGGCAGCTGCATTAACAGCTCTACAACATTGCCTTCGTCTTTTTTTACCTCGATATGCGCCGGCAATTTACCGATGATCTGTCCTTCTACCGCTACCTGATACACTGCCCCATTGATGCTGGCAGACAGGGATTTAATGACGAGCGGCATTTCCTGTCCTTCCAGTATGCCTATTCCCGGAGGCATTTCCCGGGACAGATTTTTAATCATTGTACTTAATTCCGAGTAAATAGTCAACTCAATATCCATAAGTTCTGTTTCGCTTTCAAAGCCGACTGCCAGCGGCGGCCCGAAAGACATCTTGGGATGGGGATTAAATCCCTGTGAATAGGCCATGGGAATCTTGGCGCGGCGCAGGGCCCGGTTGAAGCTGACCATGAGATCCAGGTGCGAAATATATTTAGCCTCGCCTTTTTTGGAATATTTCACCCGTATCTTTTGTATCGGAGGCAAGATGGTCCGGTGCTGGCTGAGCTGTTTCAGCTGGTCCGGCAGTGACTCAATCTTGCGGAAAACATCCATCTGGCAATCTTCTATCCCGCAGGAAGAACAAGCCCGGTGGCAATCAGGGGTGGTCTCCATATTTTTGGCCTTCTGGTAATCAGTCCAGAGAAATTCCGGCGAGACTCCGGCATCTATATGGCTCCAGGGCAGTATTTCTTCTTGTCCCATGACCCGGTTAGCATAGAAGCCAGGCTCAATCCCGGCTTTGGTGAAGGATTCCTGCCATTTGTAGTAATTAAAATGCTCATCCCACTGGTCGAACCGGCAGCCGCTTTCCACTGCATTGGCCAGGACCTGCCCCAGTTTGCGGTTACCCCGGGCAAAGATAGCCTCCAGGAAGCTGAGCTCCATGGTGTGCCACTTCAGCTGGGTAGGCAGGTTTTTTTTCAGGTACTCTTTCTTAGCCCTGAGCTGTTCAATAGATTCCTGGCTGTGCCACTGGAATACGCTAAATGCCTTGGGGATGAAGGGAGATACAGTCACATTCAGGTTCAGCCCCTTGTACAGGGATTTCAGCCTTTTCACAAGCGACACGATGCCTTCTATGTCTTCCTGGGTCTCAAAAGGCAAACCAACCATGAAATACAGCTTTACGCCCTTCCATCCTGCCTTGTAGCCGGCGCCTATGCTATTGATAAGATCGTCATCAGTGATATCCTTGTTGATAATGTTGCGCAGGCGCATGGTCCCAGCTTCGGGAGCAAAGGTCAGGCCGCTCTTGCGCACCTGTTGGACCAGGTTGGCCAGATTAATAGAAAAACTGTCGGCCCGGAGCGACGGCAGGGAAAATGACACTTTTTCCTTTTCATATTTTTCGATCAGCTCTGACAGCAACGGATATATCTCCGGATAATCGCTCGTGGATAACGAAGAGAATGATACTTCCTCAAAGCCGCTGGTGGTGAGGATCTGGTCCAGGAGCTGTTTGACATTTTCTTTACTGCGGACACGCGCCGGACGGTAGATCATGGTCGCCTGGCAGAACCTACAGCCGCGGATACAGCCGCGCATTACTTCCATGATGGCACGGTTGTGGACGATATTCATATTTGGCAGGATGAATTTGTCAGGATACGGCGCATTTTCCAAATTTGTGACGCGTTTTTTGATCTTGGCCGGGACCTCGTCGTATTTTGGCGTAAACTCCTTGATAGTCTGGTCAGGATTATAGGTGACATCATAAAGGGCTGGCACATAAAGTCCCTGCACTTTGGTTAATTGAATAAGTTGTGACTGCTTGTCCAGGTGCCGGACTTTTTTGTAGTTATCAAGAAAGTCAACTATAGCCTCTTCCCCATCACCAATGACAAAGACATCAATAAAATCAGCAAGTGGCTCAGGATTGAAAGCACACGGCCCGCCGGCAATAACTAAAGGATACTTCTCACTCATACGGTCAGCTGATTTGAGCGGGATATGCGAGAGTTTCAGCATATTCAGTATATTGGTATAGCTCATCTCGTACGGCAGGGTGACACCAATAATATCAAATTCTTTCAGCGGTCTTTTGGATTCCAGGGAGAATAATGGCAGGTTGCGGGTAGTGAGTGCTTTCTCCATGTCCACCCAGGGGGAATAGACGCGCTCCGCCAGCGTATCCGGGCGGCGATTAATGACATAATACAATATCTTCAATCCCAGGTTGGACATGCCGATCTCATAAATATCAGGGAATGCTAACGCTACCTTGATATCGGTGGTATCCCAATCCTTGTGGATTGAATTGTATTCATTATCCGTATATCTCGCCGGCCTCTCCACCTCCAGCAAGAAATCATCTACATTTATTTTCGTCAAATTATCTCCATTCAGGTTAACTGTTTCTGTTTCTATTTTTATTCCTAATCACTTTCTTTAAATATTTTCCATATCTGCTTAAACAACTTTTCTTCTGCATCTTTATAAATAGTATATCCCCCTTGATGGAACTTAGAATTTCTCTTTGACCTTAGTATTTTACGCTTAAGCCCACTACCACCCTGATCTTTTGCTAAAAATTTACATTTCTCATATATTACAAAATATGGTTCTGTGAAATCATCCCAGTCAGACAATCTCCCAGACAAGTAATATTTATTATGAAATTCCTTAATGCGTTTATTCCCTTTTTCGCTATATCTAAACGCATGCTTTGGCTTAACTAATAGGAAATTATCATTTGGATCTTTCAAAATAAATATATTAAATTTAACTTTCTTAATTCGACTACTTGTAGAAAAATATTTCATATTACTCCACATTCCTAATGGAATATCATCTGCTTCTGCAGGGTTATATCCGATTATCCTTATATTGTTCTCCTCATCATTTGGGAATTCACGTACAAATCTACTTCTTACTAATTTACTATAATCAGTACCTATATTCTCGAACATTTGGTTTTTAGATTGTCCAAACTTAAGCATTGGGGTATTATCTACAATACTTGAATAGAAATATTTAGATAGATCAACAAACTTTACAGCTATATTTCTATTAATCTTTCTTATTTCTTTTGTGATCGTCGTCCTTTTGATATCTTCAACCTCCCAATAAACAATAAGTATTTCTGATGGTTTATATTGATCAATAAATCCTTTTATTCCAACGACTTCTTTCCAACCACAGCTATACTCGCATTTGATTTCTCTAGTGTAGTGATCTTCGAATCCACTGAGTGCCGTTTCAAATTCAATCCCTCCAAGTTTTCCATTATTGTTTATATAGATCGCATCAGGAAACCTTGTTTGTACTTTCCGCATTTCATGTATATTTTTAGTTAGCGCTGGTATCTTTTCCCAGTATTTACTAAAAAGATAGACAACTCCTTGCTCCCCTATTACTAACGGTTCAGGCTTAAGTTTATCAATTTTTGACATATTTCCTCCTTTGTGACCTGCGGAGCATTCTGTTCTACATCCGTATTTTCACAGGTGGCGAGTAATTAATGATATCCTATCAGTGAACTGCGTTGTTTTTTGAGCGACCTTGTCGATTTTAGTCAATCCTCCAAAAAGA
>CAZFDO010000148.1:0-4354 GCA_964517965.1 uncultured Clostridia bacterium | reverse complement strand
TGTCCAGTTTTCAACTTTAATTAGTCCAGTTTTCAATTTTAGCTAACAGGGTTAAAAAGCATGTCTACAAAAATCACTAAATCAATAGGCAGTGTGTCCAGCGCGACTCTCATCTCCCGTATTTTAGGGTATGTGCGGGATATGGTAGTGGCCAGCCGTTTCGGTAGCGGGTGGGTAGCAGATACTTTCTATTTGGCCTTCCGCATTCCCAACTTATTGCGTGATCTGCTGGGTGAAGGTTCCCTGTCCAGCGGTTTTATCCCGGTATTCAATGAATGCCTGGTCAAAAAGGGAAAGAACGAGGCTGCTTCTCTCTATAGCGCTTGTATCGGAATTATGCTCATTATCCTTTCCGGGGTGACCTTATTAGGGATGATTTTTGCTCCGGCTATTGTCCGGGTTATTGCCTGGGGTTGGTGGGATAAGCCGGAACAGATAGCCCTGGCTGTCACTTTGACCAGGATCATGTTCCCTTTCATTGCCTTTATCAGTCTTTCGGCTTTGGCCATGGGTGTATTAAATTCCCTGCAGATCTTTTTTGTGCCGGCGGTGGCGCCGATGATGTTGTCTGTTTTTGAAATAGCCGCTGTGCTATGGTTGGTACCCCTGATGAAAGTGCCGGTAGAGGGATTAGCCTGGGGAGTGCTACTGGGAGGATCATTCCAGTTCTTATGGCAAATCCCGACCTTGGCCAGAAACGGGTTCCTCAATAAGCTGATCTTTCAGGTCACTCCGGAGATAAAGAAAATAGGGTTGTTAATAATGCCCGTAGCTATTGGCAGCGGGGTCAGGCAACTCAATGTGCTTGTTGACCAGGTCTGCGCCAGTTTTTTGCAGAACGGCAGTGTTACTGCTTTGTACTATGCCAACCGGCTCTATCAGCTGCCGCTGGCTCTTTTTGGCATTTCCATAGCCACTGTGGCTTTGCCGGCGATGAGCCTGTCTGCCGCCCAGAATGACCTGAGCCAGTTGAAACAGACCTTTTCCTATAGCCTGCGCATGATTATGTTTACCCTGATCCCGTCAACCATCGGCCTGATCGTATTAGGCCAGCCGATCATAAAATTATTGTTTGAACGCGGTTTTTTCAGTGCCCAGGGCACAGCTTTAACTGCTTTAGCCTTGGTTTATTATGCCCTGGGATTAGTTTTCTTTGCCGGGGCTAAGATCGGGGCTGCTGCTTTTTATGCTTTACAGGATACTAAAACCCCGGTCAAGATAGCTATCGCCGCCATGTTTATAAATACGATCTTAAATGTTATCCTGATGCAATTCCTGTACGTTGGCGGGCTGGCGCTGGCCACTACTATTTCAGCAGCCTTTAATATGGCGGCTTTAGTTTATATTTTGCGGCAGCGCATTGGCCCCTTGGGCGCCAGACAAATATGGGCGAGCCTGCAGAAAATATTGCTGGCGGCAGCCGTGATGGGTGTGGTTTGCTATTACGCTAAACAGTGGACTATTATCTCCCTGCTCAGCGGTGTGCTTATATATATAGGTATGGCTTATTTGCTCAAAGTTGAAGAATTGAAATATATCAAGAATGTATTCAGGGGACAGCGGTCAGTAAACAGCGGTCAGCGGTCAGGAAGACAGTAAAGATATAATTTTTTATACTGACATCCTGTTGCTTGTACGCTGTACGCTGATAACTGTATGCTGAAAAAAAATGACTGAAACATTATTAGAAAAAATAAAGCAGCTCCCTGATAAAAGCGGCGTGTATCTGATGAAAAACCGCCGCGGCGAGATCATCTACGTAGGCAAAGCCACCAGCTTGAAAAAAAGAGTAGGCAGTTATTTCCAGGGGCGGGGATTTAGCCCCAAGGTGCAAGCGCTGGTTTCGCATATTGCCGCGATAGATTATATCCCGACGGCTTCGGAAAAAGCCGCCTTACTGCTGGAGTTTGAATTAATCAAGCGGTATCGTCCCCGCTACAATGTCATGTACCGGGACGATAAAAGCTATCCCTATTTGAAATTAACCATCAAGGAATCATGGCCGCGCTTGCTGGTCACCAGGGTGGTCCGTAAAGACGGCGCTAAATATTATGGTCCTTACCCGGATGGCAGTTATCTGCGCAAAATAGTGCGCGCGGTGCGGAAATATTTTCCCCTGCGTTACTGTAAACAGGCCAAAGTGCCGGCCAAAGCTTGCTTTTATTACCATTTAAAACGGTGTGCCGCTCCGTGTATCGGACTGGTCAGCGCGCCACAGTACGCGGCGGTACTCAAAGAAGTGGACCTGTTCTTGCGGAACCGGCCGCAGCAACTCTTACAGTATTTAGAGCGGCGGCTGGCTGAACACAGCCAGACTATGGAATATGAACAAGCCAGGAGAATATACCAGGAAAAGCAGTTCATTGAAGAAATACTGAGGCGGATCAATTTCCGGCAGCTGGACCCGGCGGCCTTGTTGAAAATACACTTGCCGGAGTTGCCGCAGCAGCAAATGCTGCCGTTGCTAAAGCAAGAATTGGGTTTGCCGCGCTTGCCCCGGCGGATAGAAGCTTTTGATATTTCCAATATCAGCGGGCAGCTGGCAGTGGGCTCAATGGTGGTGTTCCAGGACGGGCAGCCGGCTAAGCAGGATTACCGGCGCTTTCGGATAAAAAGCGTTGTCGGCATAGACGATTACGCCATGTTGAGAGAAGTATTACAGCGGCGGTATCGGGGAATGCTCGCGAAAAAGGAAAAATTACCGGATCTGGTCCTGGTTGACGGCGGCAAGGGCCAATTAGCCCAGGCTGTCTCCGTGCTGAAGACGCTGGGAGTCAGCATTCCGCTAGCCAGTATCGCCAAGCGCGAAGAACAGATCTTTAGGCCTGGGAAAAACCCGCCGCTGGTACTGGACCGGCGGTCTCCGGCCTTACAGCTAGTCAGGCATATCCGCGATGAAGCGCACCGTTTTGCGGTTTCGTATCACCGGCTATTGCGTAAAAAGAAGGGATTAATGTAATGACGAAAATATTCATCAACAGATTAGGGAAGGTACTTTTGTTTTTTTTACCACTCTGCTGCTTAATCACCGGACCGCTTTTTGGCGCGCAGGAGCGGGAATATAAGGTTTTGCTTAATAATGGCAATACCTTTTACGGTGTTTTAATCAATAAGGATAACGATAGTTATATCTTCGGGGTAAAAGGCGGAGAGCTGAATTTTTATCAGAGTGAAATTAAAGATATTATCCCGACCGGCCGCGCCGCAGTTCGGCGGACCAAGAAAATCCCGCTAGTAAAAAGCAAAAAAAAGAAAGTTCCCAGGGATATTGTTAACTTTGATGAATTGATCGTTTATTTCGCGAAAAAGCATAATCTGGAACCAGCCTTGATCAAGGCAGTCATCAAGGCGGAAAGCGATTTTGACCAATACTGCGTTTCCAACAAAGGGGCGAAGGGGTTGATGCAGTTAATGCCCAATACCGCTGACCGATTAGGAGTGTTTGATATTTACAGTCCGCACCAGAATATTGACGGGGGCGCCCGTTACCTGGCGGAGCAATTGCGCAATTTCGGAGATATTAAATTAGCTTTGGCGGCGTATAATGCCGGGCCTAAAGCAGTGAAGAAATACAAAGGCATACCACCTTACCGGGAAACCAAAAGATATATAACCACAGTGCTCACCTACTGGCAGTATTTTGCCAACCGCCCGATCAGCATCCAAAAGCCGCTCTTTATCTACACTGATGAAAAAGGAAATATTTTTCTTTCTGATATAGCCAAAGGGCCGAAGTATAGAAAGCTACAGTAATACAGCTCATAGCTCGTAGCTCATGGCTGGTAGCAAAAACAATGAAAAAAATGAAAACCAAAAAAAGAACTTTAACGGAATTTGCAGAAAAAGTTTACGCTGCCTGCGCTTTGATCCCGCCAGGAGAGACCAGGTCCTACGCCTGGGTCGCCAAAAAGGTTGGCCAGCCTCTAGCCTGCCGCGCTGTCGGCAACGCCTTGCATAAAAATCCTTTTGCGCCAGCCTCGCCGAGTCTAGGCGGGCCACTCGTGCCGTGTCACCGTGTGATTCATAGCGACGGAAGTGCCGGCGGATTTGCTGGCGGTACCGCCAAAAAAATTAAACTTCTTGCCGCCGAGAAAAAATAAATAAAGCCAAAGTTTTTAATCTGTGCCTGTCCCCCCTGCTAGTTATGCGTAGCAGAACTAGGGGGGATAATCTCTTTTCTAATCGGTGTAATCATTTTATTATTTTTTTGTTGACAAATATTTTGATATTATATACAATATGCGCAACAAGGGAAATTATACAATATAATGTATCATAATCTTGAACCACACTATATTTTGTTGTCTTGAGAATGTTAAACAAACCCTTTTTAGGGTTAAAGAAAAAGGTTTTT
>CAZFDO010000147.1:0-4366 GCA_964517965.1 uncultured Clostridia bacterium | reverse complement strand
ACTTTTAATCTTTAAATCCTTTAAAACCTGTGCACTTTTAATTCTTAGTTGACATGCTTTTCCTTTTTGCTTGATTTTTAGGGCAATAACCCCTATAATAATAGATTATGACACGAAAAATAATTATCCCCCTTATTATTAGCACTTTCCTTTTCCTTCCATTCGCTATTTCGGCCAAAAATCTTTTCGCCGGGCTGGAGCAACAACAGCTGGATAATGGCTTGAACGTACTGCTTTTGCGGGACACCGCCAAGCCTATTGTCTCCGTCCAGGTCTGGGTAAAAGTAGGGGTCTGGAACGAGACCGCGGAAACCAATGGCCTATCCCATTTCCTGGAACATATGCTGTTCAAAGGGACTGCTACCAGGCCGGTCAATACCATCCAGCAGGCAGTAGAATCAAAAGGCGGCATGATCAACGGAGCCACTGGCAAGGATTTTACCTACTACTACATTAATGTGCCGGGAGAATACTGGGATGACGCACTCACTATTTTGGCAGACATGGTCAAGAACGCCAGCTTTGACGCTAAGGAGCTGGATAAGGAAAGGTTGGTAGTGCTGGAAGAAATACAACGGCAGAATGACGAACCACATTCCTTTCTCTGGAACAAGTTTAACGGAACTATCTTTAAGCAACTTCCTTACCGCATGACAACCCTGGGCACCATTGATAACATCAAATCTTTTACCCGGGAAACAATGCAAAAGTATTACCAAGCCAATTACCGGCCAGCCACTATGACGGTGGTAATCAGCGGGGACTTCCCCCAGGGAAAAGCCCTGTCCAGGATAAAAGAGCTATTCCCATCGGCCAAAAAAGCTAAGCCAATTAAAAAACAATCACCGCCGATTATTGTCGAATCTGAAGAAGATCCTTTTCCGGTCAAGATCGAGCTCCCATTCAAAGTCAACCTGGTTTATCATCTTATTGGTTTCTTAGGACCAACGATCGAGAACCAGGACCAATATGCCTTGGATGTACTGGCGACGATGCTGGGCGAAGGACGCTCCAGCCGCCTGAATCAATCCCTGCGCGAAGACCAGCAGTTAGTGTTCAGTATCAGCGCCAGCTTCATGAGCCAAAAAGCTAATGGTATTTTTATGGTTAACGCTATTTACCAGCCCAACCGTATTCCTGAAGCTACCAATGCTATTATGGGCGAGATCAGGAAATTCAGCACGACTGAGGTCAGTGATGCCGAACTAGCCAAAGCTAAAAGAATGCTGAAATCGAGCTTTATCCTGGATAACCAGACTTATGCCGACCAGGCGAACACGCTTGGCTACTGCGCTACCGTGACCACTGTCGGCCATGCCTTAGAATACCTGGACAATATAGAGAATGTGTCCAAGGAAGATATCTCCCGCATAGCTAAAAAGTATTTGGGCAAAAATTATACTTCCATATTACTGACGCCGGGAGTGGTACAGTACAAATGATAAAACTTATTTTAACATTATTAATACTGCTATCAGGAACGCCGGCCTTGGTACTGGCAGCGAATCCTCCGGCCAAGACGATCTTTCCCAACGGTCTCACGCTCATTCACCAGTATGACCAAAACAGTGAAGTAGTCGCGCTTGATCTTTTTGTGAAGGCCGGCGCCAGCGCTGAGGAAAAGAACCAGTCTGGCATCGCTAATTTTATCCAGGACCTGTTATACAAAGGCACCACCTCGCGTACCGCCAGGCAGATCGCCGTCGAGTCTGAATCTATCGGCACTTCTATCAACGGTTCCTGTGCCGATGACTACGCCCTGGTCAGCGCCGTTGTTTTTAAAGAATACTTTGAACCAATGACTGATATATTTTTTGATTGCGTATTAAATCCAACCTTCCCCCCGGAAGAGGTTGAAAAGGAGCGGGCCAATATCCTGGCCTCGATCAAAACCCGTGAGGACTCAATCTTCAATGTGGCCTTTGACCGGCTGAACGAAGAAATATATGGCGAGCACCCTTACCATAAACCAGTCATCGGGTATAAAAGAACACTGCAAAATATTACCCGGATGCAGATCATGGCCTTTTATCAGCAGTATTACCGGCCGGAAAACATGATCCTGGTAATAGTCGGCAATATCAGTCATAAGAACATCAAAAAACTGCTTAGTAATTATTTTCCGGAGCTGGATCAGACCATGCTGTCAATACAGCCCATCAGCGCCGCTCCGGCGACTCCTAATCGTTTCAAAGCCAAAGACATAACCCTGGAGACAAAATTCAAGCAAGCTTACCTGATGATGGGTTACCTGGTACCATCCGTAGTCGACCGGGACTACCCTGTATTTAAGATCATCGCCACATTGCTGGGCGGCGGAATGGGCTCCCGTCTTTTTGTCAATCTACGCGGACAGCAGGGGCTGGCTTATGAACTGGATTCTTTTTATCCTTCCCGGTCCTATGCGAGCATACTCTGTATTTATCTTGGCCTTAAAGAGACTAACCTGGCCCAGGCGCAGAGCTCGGTCATGAAAGAGATCAATACCCTGAAAACCACGCCGGTAACGACGGAAGAATTAAATAATATCAAAACATATTTATCAGGACAATACCTGCTCAGCCGCCAAACCAATCAAAGCATTGCCTTTTATCTTGGCTTTTACGAGCTTCTGCAAAAAGGGTTTGAATACGATGCCCAATACCTGGCTGACCTGAATGCCGTCACGTCTAATGATATCAGCCGGGTAGCCAATGACTATTTTAGCGATAACAAGCTGGCCAGAATCAAATTGATCCCGCAAAAGAATACAAATACTGGAGGCGCTAGTGATTAAGAAGATGCTCACTGCATTTCTGATATTCGCGATGATCAGCATGGTAGTGCTCTATTTTATAAAATCCCCAAAGAAAAAGATACCTGAGCAGCAACTGCTGACTGATACGAAGCCAGCCTACGGAGATGCCCTCATTAATGGCTCTATCGGAGAGCCCAGCATCTTAAACCCGATCCTGGCCGGTGACAGCGCATCTTTCGATATCATCGACCTGGTATTTAATGGTCTGGTAAAATACAACAAGGATATCAAGCTGGTGGGCGACCTGGCTGAAAAATGGGAGGTGTCCCCGGATGGCTTGACTATTACCTTCTACCTGCGTAAAAATGTGAAGTGGCACGACGGGTTCCCGTTCACCTCCGCCGATGTATTGTTCACCTACAATAAACTCATCGATCCGGGTATCAGGACGCCTTTTGCCAGTAATTTTCAGCTGATTGCCAAGGTAGAAACCCCGGATCCTTATATCGTCATCGTTAAGTACAAAGAACCTTTTGCCCCGGCATTGGAATCATGGGGTATGGGCATCCTGCCGGGTCATGTTTTCAGCGAGATGACTGCGGAAGAATTCAATAAAAGCGACTTCAATCGTTTTCCTATCGGTACCGGCCCATATAAATTCAAGGAGTGGCGCACCGGGCAAAAGATCGAGCTGGAATCTAATCCGGAATATTTTGAAGGCCGGCCCTATATAGATAAATATATTTACCAGATCATCCCGGACCAGTCGGTCCAGCTGCTCTCGCTAAAAACCCATAGCATTGACATGATGAGCCTGACCGCGGATATGTACGCCAAACAGACCAGTACCCCGGATTTTGAAAGAAGCATTAATAAGTTCCGGTATCCGTCGTTCAGCTACACCTATATGGCCTACAACCTCAATAATCCGCTTTTTAAGAATACCCGCTGGACCAGGCAGGCGCTGAGCTACGCGATCAACCGCCAGGAGATCATAGACGGTACCCTGCAGTCCATGGGAACCATCTGTACCGGGCCTTTCCCGAACCGTTCCTGGGCCTATAATCCGGAAGTCCAGCCATCTCCCTATGACCCGGAAAAAGCGAGCAAAATGCTGGCCGGGATAGGCTGGAAGGATACCAATGGCGATGGTTACCTGGAAAAGGGGGGCCGCAAATTCGAATTCACCATCCTCACCAACCAGGGCAACAAAGAGCGCGAATTGGCTGCCACTATTATCCAGGAACAGCTTAAAAAAATAGGGGTCAAGGTAAATGTGCGGATACTGGAATGGAGCACCCTGATCCACCAGTATGTAGACAAGAAAAGTTTCGACGCCATACTCATGGGCTGGAACATGACTCCTGACCCTGATTGTTTTGATATCTGGTTCTCGGAAAAAACCAAAGAAGGGGAATACAATTTTATTTCCTATAAAAATCCGCAGGTTGATATCCTGCTGACCCTGGGCCGCAAAACCTTTGACCAGGAAGAACGCCGTAAGATCTACAATAAAGTCCACGCGCTGATAGCAGAGGACCAGCCATATGCTTTCCTGTATGTGCGGGATTCCCTGGTCGCCGTGGATAATCGTTTTCAGGGAATAAAAATCGAGCCTGTTGGCATCGG
>CAZFDO010000146.1:0-4377 GCA_964517965.1 uncultured Clostridia bacterium | reverse complement strand
AAGGGTATGAAGTGGTGCTGGTGAACTCTAACCCCGCTACGATCATGACTGACCCGCAGATCAGCGACCGGACATATATTGAACCGCTGACGGTAGAGGTGCTGGAGAAAATTATTGCTAAAGAAAGACCTGATGCCCTGTTGCCGACGATCGGCGGCCAGACAGCCTTGAATCTCACGGTAGCCCTGGTTGAAAAAGGGATCATTGATAAATACCAGGTTGAACTAATCGGCGCAAACTTTGAAGCTATTAAGCGCGCAGAAGACCGTAGCCTCTTCAAAAGGATCATGCAGGAAATTGGCATGGACTTGCCGCGCAGCGGATATGCGCACAATCTTACCGAATCTTTGGAAGTAGCCAAACAAATCGGCTTCCCGTTAGTGCTCCGGCCTTCTTTTACCCTGGGTGGTACCGGAGGCAGTATTGCTTATAATATTGAAGAATTCATGGATCTGGTAGCTTTTGCTCTCGAGCATAGCCCGGTCGGCGAAGTGCTGATAGAGGAATCGGTCCTGGGTTGGAAGGAATTCGAGCTCGAAGTAATGAGAGATAAGAAAGACAATGTGGTCATTGTCTGCTCGATAGAAAACTTTGATCCCATGGGTATACATACCGGTGACAGTATTACCGTAGCGCCGGCACAGACGCTGAGCGACAAAGAATACCAGAAGATGCGCGACGCCGCGGTCAAGATCATCCGGGCCATCGGCGTTGACACCGGAGGCAGCAACATCCAGTTTGGGGTCAATCCTTTAACCGGCCGGATGGTGGTCATTGAAATGAATCCCCGGGTTTCCCGCTCTTCAGCCCTGGCTTCAAAAGCCACCGGATTCCCGATAGCGAAGATCGCCGCCAAATTGGCCGTAGGGTACACCCTGGATGAAATTCCTAACGATATCACTAAAAAAACTCCGGCCTGTTTTGAACCGTCAATAGATTATGTCGTCACCAAGATCCCCCGGTTTGCCTTTGAAAAATTCTCCGGCGCAGATGCCCGTCTCGGAATATCCATGAAGAGCGTCGGTGAGGTAATGGCCATTGGCCGGACTTTTAAGGAATCCTTGCAGAAAGCCATCCGCGGCCTGGAGATCGGCCGGCATGGTTTGGGCAATGACAACCACACCCTGGAAAAAGAGATCAAGACAGCGCTAAAATCTGCTGATCGCCGGGAAAACATGCTTGACAAAATAAAGCATTTTATTAAACTGCCTACTAGTGAAAGGATCTTTTATATTAAGTACGCCCTGCAAAACGGTTTCCCGGTAGCTGATATTGCCATGGCCAGCGCGATCGACCCCTGGTTTATCTATAATATTAAGGAACTTTGCGATTTTGAAATGTCCCTGAAGCATGCAAATTTTATCAAGCAAAAGAAACCGCGGCAGCTGGAGTTGTTATTGCAGGCTAAAAAACTGGGCTATTCAGATTACCAGTTGGCTGAACTATTAACGGTAAAAGAAAGCTTCATTACCAAGCTGCGTCAGAAGAATAATCTCTATCCCAGTTATAAGCTGGTGGATACCTGTGCTGCCGAATTCCAGGCTTATACTCCATATTATTACTCTACCTATGATACCGAAGACGAAAGACATGAGCGGAAAACAAACAAGAAGAAGATCATGATCCTGGGCGGGGGGCCTAACCGTATCGGACAGGGAATTGAATTTGATTATTGTTGTGTCCATGCCGCTTTTGCCCTGGATGATATGGGTTACGAGACGATCATGGTCAACTGCAACCCGGAAACCGTTTCTACCGACTATGATACCAGTGACCGTCTTTATTTTGAACCAGTAACGCTGGAAGATGTCCTGAATATCAATCACCGGGAAAAACCAGACGGCGTTATCGTGCAGTTCGGCGGGCAGACGCCGCTGAATTTGGCGTTATCCCTTAAAAAGAACGGGGTTAAGATCATTGGCACTTCTCCGGACAATATTGATTTGGCTGAAGACCGCAAACGATTCGGGCGTCTCTTAAATAAGCTAAAGATCCCCCAAGCTGAAAACGATACAGCTATGAGCTTTAGCGAAGCTAAAACAATTGCCGCCAAGATCGGTTATCCGGTAATGGTACGTCCCAGTTATGTTCTCGGCGGCCGGGCTATGGAAATAGTTTATGAAGAACCCAGCCTCGAAAGTTATATTCGTAAGGCCAAAGACATTTCTCCCAAACACCCGATCCTAATCGATAAATTTCTTTCTGATGCGATTGAAGTTGATTGCGACGCGATTTCAGACGGCAAGGATGTATATATCGGCGGCATTATGGAACATATAGAAGAAGCCGGTATTCATTCCGGGGACAGCGCCTGCGCTTTACCGCCGTACACCCTGACTCCAGGACAAATTGAAACAATTAAAGATTACACTACCAGGCTGGCCAAAGCCTTGCATGTTATCGGCCTGCTTAATATCCAATATGCCCTAAAGGATAATATTATTTATGTCCTGGAAGTTAACCCCCGCGCTTCACGGACGGTTCCTTTTGTCAGCAAAGCTACCGGAATACCTTTAGCCAAAATTGCTGCAGCTTGCATGGTGGGCAGGAAATTGAAAGACCTTAATATACCGCTTAAAGGAAAAACTTTGCCGTACACCGCAGTAAAAGAAGCCGTCCTGCCCTTTATCAAATTCCCGGGGATTGACAGTATCCTGGGGCCGGAAATGAAATCCACCGGAGAGGTGATGGGTATTGATGCTAATTTCGGTTTAGCTTTTGCCAAGTCGCAAATGGCCGCCGGCAGCGCGCTTCCATTAGCAGGAACTGTTTTTATCAGCGTCAACGACCGGGATAAGCAAAGGATCGCTCCGGTAGCCAAAAAACTGCTGGATCTTGGTTTCAAGATCATCTCTACCCGCAAAACCTGCGCTCATTTGAAAAGCCAGGGATTTGTTGTAGAGGAGGTAGCTAAAATAGGGGAAGGCCGCCCGGACATGGTTGACATCATTAAAAATAAACAGGTTGACCTGATCATCAATACTCCCAAAGGGACCCGCTCCCGCAGCGACGGATATGTTATCCGGCAAAACGCGCTGATCCACAATGTTCCGTTCATTACCACCTTTTTCGGGGCCGAAGCAGCTGTCGACGGTATTGTGGCGCTGCGCAACCAGGGCATTACGGTAAAACCAATACAGGAATACTACAAATAGGGACTAGTCGCTGGTCGCTGGTCTCTAGTCAAAAACCATTAAAACTAGCGACCAGAAACTAGTAACTAGCGACTGTATTTAGACTAGCGACTAAAAACCAGAAACTAGCGACTGTACTTAAGAGGGTTATTATGAAATCAAACGAGATTCGCCAGAAATTCCTGGACTTCTTTGCGGCTAAAAAACATCACTTGGTCAAAAGTGACGGGCTGGTGCCGTCCGGCGATCCGACGCTGCTCTTTACCAGCGCCGGAATGGTACAATTCAAGAATATGTTCCAGGGCAAAACCAAACTGACTTATACCCGTACGGCCAGCTGCCAGAAATGCTTTCGCACCAATGATATAGAAAGAGTGGGGCATACTGCCCGCCACCATACTTTTTTTGAAATGCTCGGTAACTTTTCCTTCGGCGATTACTTTAAGAAAGAGGCCATTCATTGGGCCTGGGAATTCCTGACTAAAACCGTAAACCTGCCGCCGGACAAATTATGGGTGACTATCTATCAGGATGACGACGAAGCTGCGCAGATCTGGCAAACTATCGTCAAGCCTGACCGGATCATCCGCCTGGGCAGAGAATCCAATTTTTGGGAAATGGGAGATACCGGTCCCTGCGGTCCCTGCTCCGAGATATTGTATGACCAGGGAGAAAAGGCTGGTTGCGGAAAACCTGAATGCCAGGCCGGATGCGATTGTGACCGCTACCTGGAAATATGGAATCTGGTATTTACCCAGTTTGACCGTGATAAAAACGGCCACCTGACTCCTTTGCCGCAAAAGAATATTGATACCGGAATGGGACTGGAAAGACTGGCGGCAGTGGTTCAGGGAGTATCTTCGAGCTTTGATACAGACTTGTTCCGTCCGATCATCCAAGCAGCGGCTGACCTGGCTGGCATTGAATATGGCCGGGAAGAGACCAGCGACAGGTATTTAAAAGTGATCGCTGACCATATACGCGGGATCACCTTCCTGACCAGCGAGGGAATAATGCCTTCCAATGAAGGCCGCGGATATGTACTGCGCCGTCTTATCCGCCGGGCCCACCGTTACGGAAAATTATTGAATATAAATGAAGCGTTTTTACACACCCTGGCCGGAGTGGTCATTAATTCTATGAAAGGGCACTATCCGGAACTGACCGAAGCCAAGGATCACACCTATAATATTATTATAAATGAAGAAAAGAAATTCCAGCAAACGCTTGAACAGGGATTGAC
>CAZFDO010000145.1:3927-4377 GCA_964517965.1 uncultured Clostridia bacterium | reverse complement strand
GTTTGTCCGGGAATATTCTAATCCAGACTTTCCCCACTCTTTTCATAAAGTGAGTTATTGCCACACGAGCTGCCTCAATCTGACGGGCTGTGATCCAACCTGCATCAAGAGCAACAAGACCATACTGTCCGAAGTCGATATTGGAACCTACATATGCTTTTCCGCGTCTTTTTCCGCGCTGCTGTTTACGATGTTTAACTTTCTTTGGCTGTAACATATATCAAATACCTTATTTTATGATTGATGATGCTCTTTTTGCGTCAGTTCTCCCTTGCAGATCCAAACCTTGATTCCTATTATACCATAGCGCGTATGAGCTTCTGATATTGCATAATCAATATTGGAACGAAGGGTATGAAGGGGTGTTCGACCATCTTTATATTCTTCACTTCGAGCAATTTCAGCACCGTGAAGGCGTCCGCTGGATCTTATCTTGATACCTTCGGCACC
>CAZFDO010000145.1:0-3917 GCA_964517965.1 uncultured Clostridia bacterium | reverse complement strand
TTTCATTGCTCTGCGATAGGAAATTCTATTCTCGATCTGACGGGCAATATCCATGCCGACAAGACGAGCGTCGAGTTCAGGTCTTTTTATTTCCTGTACATCAATAGCAAGTCTGGAATAGTCATTTTTGGTATTCATGTGTAAAAAAGTTATAAGCTCTTGCTTCACCTTTTCTATCTCGGTACCTTTTCTGCCGATAACAATACCCGGACGTGCAGTATGGATTACAATTGTCAATTTATCACTTTTACGATAAATTTCTATTTTTGAGACCATTGCGTCTGATAATCTTTTATTGAGATAATTCTTGATACGCATATCTTCATAAAATGTTTCAACGTACTCTTTGCGAGTATTAGCGAACCATATGGATTCCCAGTCTTTATTATAACCTATTCGAAAACCAACGGGATTAGTTTTTTGACCCAATGTGCCTCCTAATCTTCCATTTCATCAGTTACGGATAAAGCAATATGATGAGTTCTTTTGAAGATCATATCAGCTCGACCCATTGCACGAGAACGCCAGCGTTTCATAGTGATGCCCTCATCAACAGTAATCTTATTTATAAATAATTATATAATAGAGCAATAATATGTTGATACAGAAACAGACCCTGGTAATCTTGGCTTTACGCAAGAAAAAAGTGATTGTCTTAAGCGTGATAATCATTTTGGGGTTTGTTTTTTTATTTTTACGCCTTTTTTCCATGCAGGTGCTTAGGGGCCGTTATTTCCGCAGGATCTCCGATGAAAACCGTATCCAGCGATTTTACCAGAAAGCTCCCCGCGGACAGATCTATGACCGCCGGCACAAACTCCTGGCGATCAATACGCCGTCTTTTGTAGTTTCTTTCACCTCTTATTCCCTTAACCAGCAGGAGATAGAGCAAATCAGCCGGGAATTAGCCGGCATTCTTAATCTTTCATTTCAGGAAGTTAAGACCAAAACTTTTTCCAGCCTGCAGCCGCTGGATCCAGTGATTATCGCTACTGATATCAGCCGGGAGCAGGCCCTGACTATCATCGAACGAAAAGCTTCCTTGCCTGGGGTCAATGTTTCCATTGAACCCAAGCGGCAATACCCGGAAGGGGACCTGGCCTGCCATGTCATTGGCTATGTCGGGGAATTGACTCTCGAAGAATATAAGGATTTAAGAAGTGTGGGCTACCGTATCGGCGACAAGATCGGCAAGACCGGCCTGGAAGCGTACTATGATAAAATGCTCAAAGGTGATCATGGCGAACAGCAGATCGAGATCAGCGCCACCGGCCGGCAACTGCGGCTTTTGCGGGAAACCGCACCCTTAGGAGGCAATGACCTGGAGCTGACTATTGATGCTGATATGCAAAGATTAGTCCAGGATGTCCTGCAGGGGATTAACGGCGCAGCTATTGTCATGAACCCGCGCACCGGGGAAGTAATTGCGTTGGCCAGCTCTCCGGGATATAATCCAAATATTTTTTTGCGCCCGGTTACCCGCGGGGAATTCCAGTACTTATTCAAGAATCGCGGCCGTCCGCTTTTCAATAAAGCGATTCAAGCCCAGTATCCTCCGGCATCAGGATTTAAAATTATTACCACTGCTGCCGGCTTGCAGGAAGGATTTGTTATTCCAGAAGAAAAACTGGAGTGTACCGGCGAAATGACTCTGGGTACCTATAATCAAGTATTCAGGTGCTGGAAAAAAGACGGCCATGGCAAGATTTCCCTGGCTACAGCTATTGCCCAATCCTGCGATGTGTATTTTTATCAATTAGGGCTTAGGCTGGGAGTGACCAGGATCGCTAATTATGCAAAAAAATTCGGTCTGGGCAGCCGGACCGGCATAGACCTGCCCTCAGAAAAGAAAGGTATCGTGCCGGACCGGGAGTGGAAGAGAAAAGCGGTAAAAGAAGCCTGGTATGACGGTGATACGCTGAATATGTGTATTGGCCAGGGCTATTTATGGGTCACGCCGCTGCAAATGGCGAATATCTTTAGCGCGGTAGCCAATGACGGTCCATATTACCGGCCTAAAATTGTGAAAAGGGTCATTTCCCCGAGAGGGGAAATCTATCATGATTTCTTCCCCGAAGAACAGGGAGTGGTGGAGCTTGACCGCAAGAACTGGCATATTATCAAGCAAGCGCTTGAAGAAACAGTGACTTTAGGTACTGGCCGGCACGTCTATATCAAAGGATTGCGTGTCGCTGGCAAGACTGGCACCGCCCAGAATCAGCAGGGTATCGATCATGCCTGGTTTGGCTGCCTGGCGCCGGTAGATAATCCGCAAATAGTAGTGGTGGTTTTTGTCGAGCATGGCGGTCATGGCGGTGTCGTGGCAGCGCCCCTGGCGCGCCGCATCCTGGAGGGCTATTTCAAGAAAACCACTCGTGAGCAGTGGCAGCTGCCGCTGGAAGAAATAGGGGACTGAGAGACAGGACACTATATGCGTCAATTTCAAGACAAATTACGATTTGATTACTGGTTATTCATAGGCATGTTCCTGGTGTGCTTATTCGGCATCTTGGGGATTTTCTCCATTGTCTACAAAACCCCGGTGACTATTTCTTCAGGTATCCTGATCAAGCAGGTTTTGGCTTTTTGTATCGGCTTGCTGGTCATTGGTTTTTATCTACAGCTTAATTATCCCACGCTCAAGAAATACGCCGTGGGTTTCTATATCACCAGTATAGTCCTGCTGGTATTGGTGATGCTGTTAGGTGCGAAAGTGAGAGGGGTCAGGAGCTGGTTCGTACTAGGACTGTTCAGTTTTCAGCCCAGTGAGCTGGCTAAGCTGGCCTTTATCATGTTCCTGGCCAAATATGTTGAGGAAATGCGCGCCTGGAAGTCCTGGCGTGACCTGCTCTGGCCATTAATGTTTACGCTCCTGCCGGTAGGATTGATCCTGCTGCAGCCTGATTTCGGCAGTACGCTGGTATTTTTCCCGATCCTGGTAGCCTTGCTTTATGTTGGCGGTTGCCGCTTTAAGTATATCGCTGCCATCACCGGATTTGGATTGCTGATGTCGTGCTTTATGCTGGCCAGGATATATGCGGAACTAAAAGGCTCAGCAGTGGATAGTTATGTCATTAAGATCATTGCTAATTTCAACTATATGATGGTGTTTTTAGTGGCATTGTTCCTGTTACTGGCGCTGATTTATTTCCTGGCAAAAAGATTGAAATTCAAACTTAGCTTCAAGCAGATGATGGCTGGTTTTTCAGTGGTGGCGGCGAGTATCTTCAGCTCATACATTTTTGAATTCCTCATGAAAGCATACCAGAAAAAGCGGCTGGTCATGTTCCTGGACCCGTATCTTGATCCGTTAGGTGCCGGCTATAATATTATCCAGTCCAAGATCGCGGTGGGTAGTGGCGGCTGGCTCGGCAAAGGACTGCTCTACGGCACGCAAAGCCGCTTAGGCTTCCTGCCGGAACAGCATACTGATTTCATTTTCTCGGTACTGGCTGAAGAATTCGGCTTTATCGGCGGCGCCTTACTGTTGATCTTGCTGTTTATTATCATCTGGCGCGGTATTATTATCATCAACCAGGCGCGTGATGAATTTGGCGCGCTAGTAGCAACGGGTATTGTGACTATGTTCGCGTTCCATATATTCCTTAATATCGGCATGACCTTAGGTATCATGCCCATTACCGGGGTGCCGTTGCCGCTGGTGAGCTATGGCGGGTCTTCGCTGGTGATGAACATGTTGGCGATAGGAATACTGTTAAATATCAGGATGAAGAGGTTCTACTATTAGAACGATTATCCCCCCTAGTTTTGCTGCACAAAACTGGCAGGGAGGACAGGCACCGATTATGAAATTAGATAATATTTACATCATATTAGTTGAGCCCAGGGTTCCCGAGAATATCGGAGCAGCAGCCAGGGCCATGAAAAACATGGGTCTCAAGCACTTGCGCCTGGTG
>CAZFDO010000144.1:0-4390 GCA_964517965.1 uncultured Clostridia bacterium | reverse complement strand
CAGGCTTTGACGCAGATGCCGCAGATATATTGGGGGACATACTTCTTTCTTTGGAATTCCTTAAGCTGGGCAAAACAGGCCTGATGGTCAAAATCCGACGCTTTTTCTTTAATCGCCTTGGCCGGACAGGTAGCGATACACGCCTGACAAGTCCCGCAATTATCTACCAAAGTCTTATCCGTAGCCAAAAGCATATCCGTCAATATCGTCACTAGTCGTACCTGGGCGCCATACTGCGGCGTGACCAGCAGATTATTCCTCCCGAGCCAACCCAAACCAGCGGCAGCAGCGATTTTTTTATGTGATAAGTGCCCTTTCTGGTTTTGCCAGTCTATGACCTGTGAAGCCGGTATAGGCATAGCCTTATAACCTTGTTCCTGGATAAAAGCCGCCAGTTTCAAGGCTGACTGGTCCAGAAAATTATTCACTTGCCGGTAATGGTTAAAATAAAGCAAGGTGGGATGTTCCCCTATTTCCTCCAGTACCTGTCCCTGCAAAGGAAACCCCAGAGCAATCCCGCAGTTCAAATCCTTGATCACTTCAGGCGGGAAGATAAATTCTCCCTTCAAGCGGCTGATATCTGCCACCCCGAACAGCCGAAAGCCAAGTCCAGTAGCCAGTTCTTTCAATTTATGGTAATGTTCTTTTTCCTGCCCCATTATTCAGCTCCATGTCAAAGTGTTTTTTCAAGGCTGCCAGCACCCGGCCTTCATTTTCCTTTTTCATTTTTTCCAAATAACCGTTAGCCGGCACTTCCTTGCCGTTACTGTTATAGAAACTGCCTTCAATGACTATCCTGGTGCCTTTTTCCAGGCCTACGAACAGAAAAGTATAATGAAAAATATAAGCGCTGTAGCCAGAGGCATACAGCTCGCCGCTGGAAATTTCCATCAGGCCCTTTTCACTATCCAGGCTGAGCAACTGGTAATCATTCTTATCCGAGAAGCGCATCACCGACCGCCAGGCATCTTCAGTACTTAACAACACTTTATATTCAGTCGGCATATTGCTGGCCAGGGCGACTGATTTCACCTGCCGACCGGCACAACCAGTTAATGGAGAAATACCAAATATCAAAATTAAAAAATATAAAACACATACCAAAAACCAAAATGTAAATTTGCTTTTGGCTTTATATTTTAATTTTACACTGTCATTTTGATATTTAATTTTTGATATTTGCATTTTTTTTCCTATATAAGTACACTATCAGGATGGATATTGCTGCCGGGGTGATCCCGGATATACGCGAGGCCTGGCCAACCGAAGCTGGACGGAATTTACTCAGCTTCTCCCGTACTTCCCGGGACAAAGCCATGATCGCCTGGTAATCGAAATCTTCCGGTATTTTCATTTGTTCTATTTTCTTAAATTTTTCTATCTCCCGGCCTTGCCGGTTCATAAATCCTTCATACTTGGTTTCGATCTCAACCTCCTGGATCTCCGCCAGGGTCAGATCAAGCTCAGAGGGAGACAGTTCCGCGATATGCTTATATGATAACTCAGTCCGCTTTAATAATAAAGCTAATTTAGCCGAATTTTTTATGGTGGCGCTGTGCCAGAGAGCTAATTTACCGTTAGCTTTGGCCGGAGCAATAGTAGTTTTATTCAGGCGTTTCAGTTCTGCGCTGATATTTTCTTTCTTTTTCAAAAAAAGACGATGCTCTTCCTCGCTCACTAATCCTAATTGATAGCCAAACTCCCGCAACCGCAGGTCCACATTATCTTCGCGCAGGACTAAGCGGTATTCAGCGCGGGAGGTAAACATACGATAGGGTTCTGTGGTACCTATGGTTACCAGGTCGTCGATCAGGACCCCGATATAGGCCTGGCTGCGGTCGAGTATGAACGGCGGACGGCCTTGTACTTTTAAAGCCGCATTAATACCCGCCATCAACCCTTGCGCAGCCGCTTCCTCATAACCGGTAGTGGCATTGATCTGGCCGGCTAAGTATAAACCTGGTACTTTTTTCGTTTCCAGGGTCAATTGCAATTCCGTCGGGTCTACATAATCATATTCTATGCCATAGCCGGGATGTATTATTTTAACCTCTGCTAATCCCGGGATAGTATGCAAGAATTTTTTCTGCACATCTACCGGCAGGCTGGTGGAAACGCCGTTCGGATAATATTCGTCAGTATCCAGCCCTTCCGGTTCCAGGAATACCTGGTGCCTCTCCTTATCCGGAAACCGTTTCAACTTATCTTCTATGGACGGGCAATAACGGACCCCGGTCGCCTTGATCACACCGGTATAAAGCGGCGAGCGGTCAAGATTAGCTAAAATGACTGCATGGGTTTCAGCGTTGGTATAGGTGAGGTAACAAGGCACTTGAGGCAAAGTAATTTGTTTCGTAGCCAGGGAAAAAGGCTGCGGTGGTTCTTCTCCTGGATGTATTTTGGTCTTGGAAAAATCAATGGTGTTTTTGTCCAGACGCGCGCACGTGCCGGTTTTTAGACGCCCGGTTTTTAATCCTAATTTTCGCAGTGAATCAGTAAGGCCGAGCGCTGGCTGTTCATTTATCCTGCCACCGGGAAAATGTTCCAGGCCTATATGGATAAGCCCATTTAAAAAAGTGCCTGGAGTCAGGATCACTGTTTTACCGGCTATAGTTTCACCCTGGTCAGTTTTTAAGCCCCTGACCTGGCCCTGCTCGATCAATAATTCTAAGGCTGCCCCCTGCTTTACCTCCAGGTTGGACTGCCTCAGGACAGCTTCCTTCATATATATATTATAGCGGTATTTGTCAACCTGTGCCCGGGTAGACCATACAGCAGGGCCCTTTGACCTGTTCAAGACCCTGAACTGAATACCGCAGGTATCAGTAGCTTTACCCATTTCGCCACCCAGGGCATCTACTTCCTTGACCAGCTGTCCTTTGGCCAAGCCGCCTACTGCCGGATTACAGCTCATTACTCCGATCTTTTCTATGTCCATCGTGAGCAAAAGAGTCTGGCACCCCATCCTGCTGGCAGCTAACGCTGCTTCAATCCCCGCGTGACCGGCGCCAACCACTACTACATCGTAATTTTTCGCCATTTTCCCTCATTACTAAAAAACCCCACTTTTTATGGGGTTTTAGTTTTTAGCTTTTAACTGTTATATTATTTATTCATTTCCGCGGTCAGCAGGATCGCTTCAGCTATTTGTTTCATGCTCTTGCGGGTATTCATGCTTTGCTGCTGGATTATCTTAAAAGCCTCTGCTTCATTCATATTGTATTTTTGCATCAAGACGCCTTTGGCTTTTTCCACTACTTTCCTGGTTTCCAGGGCCTCTTCCATTTCCATGGTTTTGTCAAATAACTTGGTATTTTCTATGGCAATAGCTGCCTGGTTAGCTACTGACTGCAATATTTTTACTTCTTCTTCGCTGAAGGAATGTTCATGGGAAGTATAACTATTGATCACTCCAACCACCTTATCTTTTATCATCATCGGCACTGAAAGCATGCTGACGATCCCTTCTTTACGGGCAATTTCCGGGTATTTATAGGCTGCTTCAGTGGTAACATTGAGCACGGTTACCGGCTTTTTCTCCTTCACCGCCCGGCCACTGACGCTTTCTCCTACTTTCAGGCTCGGCTTTTTTATATATTCAGGACTCAGGGACTGGGTCGCTTTGATTTCCAGCTCCTGTTTCTGGTCATCCAGCAGCATAATGGAGCAGATCTTGGAATTCATCATTTCCGCGGTCATGGTGACCACTAATTGCAGTATCTCATTCAAATACCGTCCAGAAGCAATAGTAGTAGAAATTTTTGACATGGTATCCAGTCGGCGGGATTTTTTGCGCGATTCCTCATAGAGCCGGGTTTTTTCAATGGCTGAGCCTACCTGGGTCCCGATAACCGCTACCAGGTTCTTTTCCCGGTCTGAATAGCGGTGAACGCCGCGATGCCGTATATTGACCACGCCGATGACTTCATTCTTGGCAATAATCGGCACTGACAGGATCGCCTGGAACTTATCTTCCGGCAACCCCTGGAAAAACTTGTACCGCGGATCTTTCATAGCGTCTTTATTAATAGCAACGATTTTTTTCTGCTTGGCGGCAGTCCCGGCAATACCTTCGCCCAAACTGAGCCGTACCAGGCCAATAGTCTTAGGATGCAGGGGTTTAGCGGCGCGCAGTACCAAGTGTTCTTTGGCCTCATCAAAAAGGAATAAATGGCAGGCATCGCTCTTGGTTATTTCAGAAGCCACTTCCAGGATCTTACCCAGCAATTCATCCAGGTTCGCGATCGTAGAAATAATATCGCTGATCCGGTAAAGAACCGCCACTTCTTCTTTTTTCTCTTTTAATTGTTTTTGTAGATCTTTTACGCTTATTTTAACCATATATGTATTATATCATAATCGCCACCTATAGTAAATGCCAAAAAATCAT